>CAMAWS010000114.1 GCA_945861845.1 Candidatus Sulfopaludibacter sp. SbA3
GTCCCCAGATCACTCCGCAGAAATCGGCGTCGACGATGACGACTCTCGAAGATCTCCTGTTCGTCGTAAACACCGTGGTGCCTGCACTCTAAGCAAGCAGCGGAAAGACGGCAGTGTCCATGCATTTTCTGGACAGAGAGTGAACCCGAACAGAAGTGGTTTGGAATCAACGTAATTTGGAATTCGCCATCACCCAGCGGGAGCAGGAGTGAAAGCTTACTTCAACGCAGCAATAAAAGCTTTCATCTCACGAATCACGTCCCCCTCGTTAGTCAGGAAGACGTAGTGACCCACGTTTGGCATACGGACGACGTGCGCGGTCGGCACGCCCTCTTCAAAAGCCTTCGCTACCCTCTCCTTAGACGGCTGCGCTACAGCCAGGATACGGCGTACTTCAGGATCTTCAGTGGTATTCCACCACGGCCCCAGGTCCTGCGGGACCGCAATGAAGGCGAGCGCCGGAGCCCGGATGCCGGCGAACTTCTTCATGCCCGCCAGAGTCGCCTGAAAAACGCGCGGGGGCACGCTTGATTTCCCCACGCTTCCATCAGGAGTCGGTATCCGTTGCATGCGGTATTCGGCTTCTGGAAACGTACGGCCGTTATACCGATTGTCGTAGGCTTGATAGGCAGCAAAGCTAGCCCGGTCCGCCGAGCTAGGCGCCGGCATCCGGCTTGCTGCCATTTCTAGCTGGGTATTCATTTCCTTAAGGTGCTCCAGACTCGGTCCCTTGCCGTTATCGAAGGAATATGGAAACACCGCGTCGAAATAGACCAACCCGGTCACGCGATCGGAATGCCGGGAGCCGATCGAGCTCATTTCCGAACCCGCGTAGGAGTGTCCCGCCAGGACGGGTCGGGTCAGCTTCAGCGAGTCGAGGACGGCAAGAACGTCGTCACCCAGCCGATCCGCATCATAACCGGTGGCGGGAACGCTGGACGCGCCGAACCCACGTCGGGTGATTCCATACACATGGTAGTTAGCGGTGAGTCTTGGCGCGAAATCATCGTAAACGTGAGCGGTGTTTCCGAGCCCGGCGAGAAGGACCAGGGACAGGCCGGTGCCACCCCAATCGAGCACCTCCAGGCCGCTAAGAGCCGCTAAGAGCCGTTGACCCCTTCGGCGCCTGAATGTAAGATCACGGGCACTCCTCACGTCCTGTACGAAAAACATCAGGCGAAAGGCCGGACTTATGTGGGCGTTTCGAACCAGTATCATTCTACTAATGACGGGCACGCTGCTCGCGCAGCAGCACAGCTACACTCCTGCCGAGATCCAGGACGGCAAGCTGCTGTTTGACGCGAATTGCGGCAATTGCCACGGCGCCGACGGCAATGCGATAACCGGTGCTGAAGTGGGCCAGGGACGGTTTCGGCGCGCGAACTCGGACGAGGATCTGGTTAACCTTATACGGACAGGCATACCGGGTACGGCGATGCCGCCGCACACTTTCAACGATACCCAACTTGGAACCGTCGTAGCCTTTCTGCGAAACATGTCGGCGCCCGGCGCGGCTGCCACGACTAACACAGGCAATGCCCCGGCGAGTAATGCGGCCGGCGGACAGGCGATTTTTGAAGGCAAAGGACAGTGCCTGAATTGCCACAGCGTTAAAGGCGTTGGCTCCAGGCTCGGGCCCAATCTCACGCAAATTGGCGCAGCGCGGCCTTCCGCAGCTGAAATCCAGCGGTCGATTGTTGATCCCGGCGCGGAAATTCGGGCTGAAAACCGGTTCTTCCGCGCGGTCACGCAGCGGGGCGTTACGAGCACAGGAAGGCTGCTCAACCAGGACACATTTTCGATTCAGCTTATGGATTCGGGAGAGCAACTCGTCTCGTTGATGAAATCGAACTTACGCGAATACGGCCCGGTACCCACACCGATGCCGTCGTATCGCGACAGGCTCACGGCACAGGAACTGACCGACCTCGTCAGCTATCTGGTCTCGCTCAGATGAGCGCACCAGCCGCGGAGCGGCGAAATAGCGTTAGCCACGGGCGTCAGCCCGTGGTTGACCCAACGACGGAAAACCAGCACCGCAGGTGCGGCATAGCACGATACTGGCATGCCGTGTCGCCCCGATGGGGCTGGACTTAACGTGCTCGTTTGAACCCACGGGCTGACGCCCGAGGCTAACATATTCCGCCGCTACGCGGCTTTAGCGCGAAGCGTGAACGCGATGGCGCGACACCTGAATCAATGGGCGCAGTCATCGAGGAAAGGCAGGCATCCTAATGATCGCACGCGCACTTTTACTCATCACTCTTTCGGCGGCCGCTCTCCACGCCCAGGTGACATTCGATCGCATCCTCCGTGCGAACCAGGAGCCGCAGAACTGGCTCACTTATTCGGGAACCCTTTCCGGGCAACGCCACAGCCAGTTGACCCAGATCACGCCGAACAATGCAAAGAACCTCGAGTTGCAGTGGGTTTACCAGGTTCGATCGCTGGGACGGAGTGACAAGTTTGAAGCCACGCCGCTGGTCGTGGACGGAGTCATGTACACGGTGAGTCCTCCGAACGACGTGGTTGCGCTTGATGCGGCGACGGGACGGGTCTTCTGGATTTATTCGCATACGCCATCGGACCAGGCGAGGCTCTGCTGCGGCCGCGTGAATCGCGGCCTGGCCATTCTCGGCGACACGCTCTACATGGGAACGATCGACGCGCACCTTCTTGCCATCGACGCAAAATCCGGGCGCCTGGTATGGGATGTTGCCGTCGCAAAACCTGAAGCGGGATATGCGTTCACGATGGCGCCACTCGTGGTGAAAGACAAAATCATCATGGGGCCCGCAGGCGGCGAATACGGGATTCGCGGGTTCCTGGCGGCATTCGATGCGAAAACAGGCAAGGAAGCGTGGCGCTTCAACACGATTCCCGGCCCTGGCGAACCCGGGCACGATACATGGACAGCCAATACCTGGCAGACCGGCGGCGGATCCGTTTGGGTGACCGGATCGTATGATCCGGATCTGAACAATTTGTACTGGGGCATCGGAAACCCGGGGCCGGACTGGAACGGCGACTCGCGGCCCGGCGACAATCTCTACACCGACTCCGTCATCGCGCTGGATGCAGACACCGGCAAGCTCAAGTGGCATTACCAGTTCACGCCGCATGACGAATTCGATTTCGACGCCGTGCAGGTTCCCGTGCTTACCGATATCGTGTGGGACGGCAGCCAGCGCAAGGTCATGCTGTGGGCAAACCGGAATGGTTTCTGGTATGTGATCGACCGCGTCTCGGGCCAGTTCCTGATGGGCAAGCCATTCGCGAAGGTAAACTGGGCCAGCGGGTTCGATGAAAAAGGCCGCCCCCTCAAAGTCCTGGCTCCAAGCCTTGAAGGAACACGGATTTACCCGAACAACCAGGGCGCCACCAACTGGTACTCTCCGTCCTACAGTCCGCGGACCGGTTACTTTTACATACCAAGCTGGATGGATACCTATTCGGTTTATCGCAAAGACAAACCTGTCGAATACACGGAAGGCCAGCAGTTCACAGGCATCTTTCCGACCATGCAAATGCCGGCGCTGGTCGCCCGGCCCACCAACAACCGCCTTCCCGAAGATGGTTATGGAGCAATTCAGGCGTTCGATCCGCGATCCGGCGAAAAGAAGTGGGAATTCAAGATGACCGACGTGACCGACAGTGGCGTTCTCTCCACGGCTTCGGACGTGGTTTTCGCCGGCGGGCGAGAAGGCTATTTCTTCGCCCTCAATGCCCGGACCGGAGAGGCCCTGTGGAAAGCGATGCTGGGCGGTCAAATTGCCTCGGGTCCAATATCCTATTCGGTAGGAGGCCGGCAGTTCGTCGCCGTGTGTGCGGGAAATGGAATGTTTGTTTTTGCGTTACGCCAGTAGAGTCGTACCTGGTTTCCTGGTCGTATTCGTCCTGTCCGCGGGACAGACATATGCCCAGTCCGCGTATGTTCAGGAAGGCGACCGGGTAGAAGCGCGGTTCCGCACGTTTCGAAACCAACTGGATCAGTTTTATCGCTCGCTCCGCTCCACTGTTGAACAGAACGCTCCCTCGTTGCTGCCCGAACTTCAGGACGCTCCCCCGCAGCCGGTCGTATTCGGATATCAATTGGTCCCACGGATTTCGGATTCTCCGGCCGCCGGTAACGCCGCGCCGATTGCGTCGTTCTCTTACAGTTGGCCGATCACTCAAGGCTATATCGATAATGAAGGCGTCCGGCTCGCGCGCGCCCAGCAGGACCTGCGTCAGATCGGCGATACCGAAGGGGCCGGCGATCCTGCAGTACTTTTGAAGCTGATTGGCGATTACCGCAATATCGTGACGAACCAGGGCACCATCGATCAGTACATTCAGTACAACCGTTTCTGGCAACGCTCGATCGCGCAGGATCGATCGCGGTTCGATCAGATGACGAAGCTCTACGAAGTCTTGAAGTCGGGCTTGCCTGCCGCCGCCGCGGCAGTCCAGCAGATTCTCGGCAAGCCCGACGTTCCATCGTTTGTCGGGATCGTTCGACGGGGGACGGAACGCGTGCTCCTTCGAGTTCCACTTTATACAGATATCGAAGATCAGGATTTCCTGGCCGAAGCCAAGCAATCGATCGAGGGAATGTGGCGGGCAACCGAGGCCGGCATTGAATATGCCATTGAAGTCGATATGCGCCGCGTTCCAGCATCGCAGCTGTATCGGGCAGGAACCGTTCCGCGCCGCGGAGATCATCTGGACTTGCGCGCGCATACCGGACGCTTTCCAGACGATGGGGCCGTGTTAACCACCGGCGCCGAGGCTACGCACAGCCTGGTGGGACGTTATGTAGCCCTCGGCCCGGGAGATCTCTCGAGCCGCACTCTTGCTCACGAGTTCGGGCACTTGCTGGGGTTCCGCGATGGCTACATCCGCGGATATCAGGATCTTGGCGAGAGAGGTTTCGAGATTCTCGAACTAACCTCGGTGTTTGACGACATCATGACTGCGCCACGGCAAGGCAACGTGCGGGCAGCCCACTTCAAATTGATCCTGGACGAGCTGCGATAAAGAAAAGCGCGCGCGGTCTGTGGGCGCGACGCTTCAGCGTCGTGCCAGGTTCAAACAGAAATTATTGTTGAAGCCTGGCACGGGGCTGAAGCCCCGCGCCCACTGGTAGAAGTGCTGTCCTTGTTTCTTTACTGTCCGTCCGGCAGCGCCCGCAGCCTCTGGGCCTCGGCGCGCATTTCGTTGTAGAACGAAGCCAGCCGGGCGTCCGGCATGGTGATGTTAAAGCCAAGATCCGTCTGCGCAATTTCGTAGAACATCTGCGCCCGGTTCACATTGCGTCGTGCGACGGTGATGGAGCGCTCAACGAAGAGTTCCACCTTGGTCTTGTATTGAAGGAACTCATCCCTGGTCATCGGATTGCCGTGACCCGGAATTAAGGTGTCGAAATCCAGCTTCTGTATTTCGTTCAGCGAACGAACCAAGCCCAGCATGCTTCCGCCGTTCGGATAATCGCAGTTCGGCGCCTGCGGCCCGACCACCTCATCACCTGCCGCGACCACTTTCACATCCGGGAAATAGACGATGGTGTCGCCGCCCGTGTGACCCGCTGCGTAATGATGGGCCTCCACGGCAACGTTGCCCAGACGAACGACGTGGTCTTTCGCATACGTAACGCTCGGAACGTCCGGCTTTCCAGCAGCCGACGTATATGTTTTCAGGCTCTCAGCCAGCCCTTCGTGGGCAATAACCTGTGTACCCGCAGCCTTGAAACTTGCTGTATTTCCGCTGTGATCCTGATGCACGTGGGTGATATACGCAAACTTAACGGGCTGCTGCGTGACGCTGCGGATCTGGGCCATCAGCGCGTTATAGTTCTGCTCTCCCAGATTCTTGGTATCTACGATCGCTACGCCGTCATTGGTGACGCGAACGCTCGTATTTCCGCCAATGCCGGTGACCACATAAAAGCCCGGCTTGATCTGCCGGATTGCCGGCGGCGCCTGATTGGCTCCACCGCCTGCGGGAGCCGCCTGGCCGGCGGCAGGGGCCTGCAGGGGTTCGGCCAATGCCAACGTAGCTGCGACAAGCATCACCGCCACAAGAGTCGTAAGGAGCACTTTCTTTCGCACGATGGATCCTCCTAGCAAAAATTAACGTAAGGTTGAGAATGGGTGCACATTCTAACCTGTCTCTATCAATGTGTCACCAGTGGAACTGGTCCGCTCTAGACAGCGGTACAAACCCCGAAAATGCTCATAAATTTGGATGGCAAATGCCGCGATACACCGTGGTATGATTTGTCAACCCTCAGCGAGGTGCAAAGCATGAAACCTGGATGGATCGGCGTACTGTTGGCCTTGGTAGTTTTGGCCGTTAGCGTTCTGCCTGTATCCGCTCACCACGCGTTTGCGCTGGATTATGACGAGGGCCGGTCGATACTGCTGACGGGCGTCATCACCAGGGTTGAATGGAAGAATCCCCACACCTACGTTTACATTGACGTCAAAGACCCGCACGGCGCCGTGGAACGCTGGGCACTTGAAGGCAATCCTCCAAATCTCCTGACACGCATTGGCTGGATGCGCGAAATGTTGAAACCGGGCGACCACATTACCGTCTTCGGTTACCTTCCCAGGATGAGTTCGGACCTCGCTATCGCCAATGTAGCCGCGGGCCGGAGAGTTACCCTGGCAGATGGTCATACGCTCGTCTTCGGGATCGGCCGCTAATCTCGATTTCCCGATCCTGCCGGGATCGTTTGCACTGCTTGACTTGTCTCCATGAATTTTCATCCACTCGTACAAGAATGGTTTAGCCGTTCCTTTCCCGCGCCCACTCCAGCCCAGGAACTTGCATGGGCGGAACTTGCCTTAGGCAACGATGTGTTGATCTCGGCCCCGACAGGTTCCGGCAAGACGTTGGCCGCGTTCCTGATGTGCCTCGACCGGCTTGTGCGCCGATCTCTCGACGGCAAGATCGAGGACCGCACCGAAATCGTCTACGTGTCGCCGCTCAAGGCCCTGAGCAATGACATACAGAAGAATCTCGAACGGCCCCTGGCGGAAATCGCGGCATTGGCCGCAGAGAAAGGCATCCTGATGCCACCGATCCGGGTAGCCCTGCGCACCGGCGACACACCCGCTTCGGAACGGCTAATGATGGTCAAGAGGCCGCCGCACATCCTGGTAACGACCCCCGAATCCTTCTTCATCCTCCTCACGGCGGGACGCAGCCGGGATTTTCTGGCCACCACCAACACGCTGATCATCGATGAAATCCACGCCATAATCGACGACAAGCGGGGTGCGCACCTGGCCCTGTCGATCGCGCGGCTGGACGACCTCGTCATAAAAGCCGGAGGCAAACAGCCCCAGCGGATTGGAATTTCGGCAACGGTGAAGCCAATTGAAGAGGTTGCCCGGTTTGTCGGCCCCCGGCAATCGGTTCGCATCATTGACAGCGGGCATCGGCGGAAACTGGATCTGGCCGTCGAGGTCCCTAAAGATGAGCTCGGACCGGTTGCGGCCAACGAGATGTGGGCCGAAATCTACGACCGGATCGCCGAACTCATCCTGGCCCATCGCACGACGATTGTCTTCGTTAACACGCGGCGCCTGGCGGAACGCGTCGCGCACCATCTCGCCGAGAGGCTGGGCGAAACAGCCGTCCTCGCCCACCATGGAAGCCTTTCGAGGCAGTTGCGGCTTGAAGCGGAACAGAAGCTGAAGGCCGGCGAGCTGCGCGCCGTGGTTGCGACGGCCTCCCTCGAATTGGGAATCGACATCGGGTCGGTCGACCTCGTCTGCCAGATCGGATCGCCCCGTTCGATAGCCGTCACACTTCAAAGAGTCGGGCGATCCGGCCATCAGGCCGATCCCACAAGCGTGCCGAAGGGCCGGCTGTTTGCCACCACCCGCGACGAGTTAATCGAGTGCGCCGCCCTGGTTCGGGCGATTCGCACTGGACTCCTCGACGCACTGGAGTTTCCCCAGTGGCCTCTCGATGTCCTGGCCCAGCAGGTTGTAGCCGCCTCCGCGTGCGAGCCCTGGCGCGAAGACGACCTGTATGAACTCGTCCGCAAGGCTTATCCGTACCGGGACCTGCCGAGAAGCGAGTTCGACTCTGTAATCCAGATGCTTTCGGAAGGCATTGCAACCGCGCGGGGACGCAGCGGCGCATTCCTCCATCGTGACCAGGTGAATAGCGTCGTACGCCCC
The DNA here is from genome assembly GCA_945861845.1 of Candidatus Sulfopaludibacter sp. SbA3. Lineage (GTDB taxonomy): Bacteria > Acidobacteriota > Terriglobia > 20CM-2-55-15 > 20CM-2-55-15 > CAMBFR01. Next base: position 8,178 of record CAMAWS010000114.1, read on the forward strand.
CGGCGCGGCGCCCGTCTTGCCGCCATTACGTCGGGAGGGGCCATTCCCGAAAACGCAAATTACTTCGTTGTCACCGAACCGGAAGAAACCATCGTTGGAACGGTCGATGAGGATTTCGCGGTTGAAAGTATGGCCGGCGATGTCTTCCTGCTCGGCACAAACTCCTGGCGGATTCGCCGTGTCGAATCAGGACGCATCCGCGTGGA
>CAMAWS010000115.1 GCA_945861845.1 Candidatus Sulfopaludibacter sp. SbA3
CCTTCTCCTGCTCCTGGCTGGGCCGGGCGCGTTTTTCCTGTTTTCTCAACTGTCGGGCGACATCGTTCCCATGCGCATCGTTCAAGATCCCTATCCCGTCTTTGCCGATGTGGCGGTCGATCCCGAAGCCAACATCGTCGCGTTTACCGACGAGAATCTGTTCAGCGTGCGAACCTACGATCGGGATTTGTCATCAAATGAAGTGGCGGATCCGCGAACCGTGGTCAGCGGGCCGGCATCCGGCATCGATTTTGCGTGTGGCCTGACACTGGACCCGGTGGCCCGGGAAATTTATGCGGCGAACAACGACACCGCTTCAGATGTGATGGTCTTTAAATACGATGCGCACGGCGACGTTCCTCCATCGCGATCCCTGACCACGGCATCCACCGGCACCTGGGGCGTTGCCCTGGACCTGGTTCATGATGAAGTTGCGGTAACGGTCCAGCACGTTAATAAAGTTGCCGTCTATCGGCGTCTCGCCGAGGGTGAGGAGGCGCCACTGAGAATCATCCAGGGGCCGAACACCGGATTATCGGATCCCCACGGCATCGCCATCGACGATCGGAATAACGAAATTGTTGTGGCCAATCACGACTCCTATCACGAAGTCCTGACGAACCAGGAGGATGACAATGCGGTCACCGCGCAAATTGCGCGCGGGACCGTCACCGCACAGGAGCTTGTGCGCGAGCGGTCTGAGCTTCGGCCTTCAAAGGGAAAGTTTGTAGAGCCATCGATTGCCGTTTATAGCCGAACCGCCAATGGTGATGCCGCGCCGCAGCGCGTGATTCGCGGTCCCCGCACCGAGTTGAGCCTGCCCATGAAGGTTGTCGTGGACCCGGCGAACAACGAGATCTTTGTGGCGAACAGCGGAACCAATGCCATCCTGGTTTTCAGCCGGACGGCAAATGGAGACGTGGCGCCGATCCGCAAGCTGCAGGGACCCGCCACAGGATTGCGCAAGCCTGTGGGATTGGTTCTGGATGCGAAAAACAACGAGATCTGGACGGTGAATCCCGAGGAGCACGCCGCCGCCGTTTTCAGGCGTACGGCGGAAGGGAACACGCCACCCCTTCGAGTTCTTCGCTCGGCGCCGCAGGGAACGCCGGCGCCCGGCATCGGCAATCCCGGTGGCATCGCCTACGACTCGGGCCGGCAGCAGATCCTGGTGCCCAACTGAGTGGCCAATCCGCGCATAGCGGTATTCGCCAGGCTGGCGAATGGCAACATCGCTCCGGTAAGAGTCATTGAAGGCGGACACACGCGGCTTGCCCGAACAAGCCACGCCATCGCCTTCGATCAACGCAATGATGAGATCGTGGTTCCGAATCCCTTTGCCGAGGCCATCCTGTTCTTCCGCGGCAGCGCCAGCGGCGACGAGGCGCCGGTCCGCATCATCCAGGGGCCGAGCACTCTGCTGGAAGACAACGACGAGTTGACGCTCGACAGCGTGAACGGGGAAGTGATTGTACCGACCCGCGAGGCCATCCTCGTATTCTCACGCGCCGCCAATGGCGATGTGACTCCACTGCGAACTATCGCCGGACCTAAGACGAAGATCAATCGCGCCAGGGGAATTGCAGTGGATCCTCTGAATAACATCATCGCGGTGGGCAATCGGGATCCGCAGGGCATTTTGATTTTCAACCGCACGGATGAGGGAGACGTGGCTCCCCGCGCGATTATTGCGGGACCGAATACTGGTATCTACGCAACCAAAGGGTTCACGATCAACCCTGCGCGCAAGGAACTCATCGCGACCGTGGAAGCTCGAGGTGTGCAGGTGACGCGCAAAGTGGGCGAGTCCTTCATCGGGATCTGGAACTACACGGACAATGGCGACGTGGCCCCGAAAGCGATGATCAAAGGGACCGCGACGAAGCTGATTGCTCCGAGGGGTGCTGCGCTGAATCTTCAGAACGGCGAGATTTACGTCATCGACAAGGTTCAGAACGCGCTGCTCGCGTTCAGCTGGGAAAAGGTGCTGGAAGGGATGCGCCGCTGAGCTTTTAGATTCTTTATCTGTAGCAAGTTCCTACGCGCCAGGTGGGCGTTCTTGTGGGCCGTCGTCCTCAAAGTGAGCGAGATCCCACAATCGTCGATATTCGGCACGCACACTCTCGTCCAACTGATCCGCGAGCTCGATAGGCAATTGGAGTCTGCCGATAAGTTCCTGAACATCGACCAAGTCTTTCATACGATGCGGCGCCGAAAGTCCAGAGGCGAGTTTGAGGTCGATGAGCTTTTCGAGGGTGACGATCCAATATCCCTCCCGGTCGAATCGCGCCGTTGCGGGGTCCGGAAAAACGACGGATTTGGGTCTGCCGTCTCCTGGGTACTCTCCTTCGGTAATCACCTCAACTTTTACGTTTGTCTCCGCATTGCGGAACGTCTTCGATGCGCCAGGGAATGCAAGCACATATCCGCGACCGACAAGCCGCTCCCGGAACCGTTCCAGCCCTTCGCGTGTGAGCAAGACATCCACATCAACGGTTTCTCGGGAATATCCCCATAGGTTCAAAGCCATGCCCCCGATAACGGCATAAGATATTCCTTCGTCGTCTAAATCCTTCGAAAGGCGCTTGAGAGTCGCATGGACCTTGCCCTCATGCATAAAGAAGGCCTCCGATTCCGCGAGAATTTCGTCTGCGGGCCTTAGCCGCAGCATGTGTTGGTCGAAGTTTAACCGAGCCATTGGCCGATTATATCCCTGCGTATGGGAATTTCAAACGCGGTGAGCCGTGTATGGATGAGGCCATGGGGCGTTATGTAAACCATCGCGCGGCCACAGGCCGTCCCGGAACATCCGACGCTCTCCGATGCACGGCACCTGCGGACATTCCTGGACGAGCATCCAAAGCGGGCGCGTCACGGCTGCGTAATCTGCCGCTGCCCGCGCCCGTTGCAACTGCACGATCGCATCACGGCGATTCCGTGGTTCTGCCTGTAACAACCGCGGATGTTGACGCCCCTGTTCCCTGCTTGTTAAGGTAGCGCCACACTGAGGGCAAGTGACAATCGATTCAAACACGCAATTCGGTCCTTACCAGATCATTTTCACCGCAGGCTCGGGCGGTATGGGAAAGGTCTACAAAGCAAGGGACACCCGGCTGGACCGGACGGTCGCGATCAAAGTCCTGCTCGATCTCTCCGGCAAACCGGAACTGACCCAGCGATTCGAACGCGAGGCGCGCGCGATTGCGGCGCTGAATCATCCTCACATTTGCACACTGTTCGATGTCGGCCGGCATGAAGGTATCGATTACCTCGTCATGGAGTATCTCGACGGGGAGACGCTGGCCGCGCGGCTCGAGCGCGGTCCATTACCCATTGAAGAGGTCATGCGCTACGGAATGCAGTTGGCGGACGCGCTGGAGAAAGCGCATCGCCAGGGAATCACTCACCGAGACTTTAAACCGGCCAACGTGATGATCACGCCAACCGGCGTGAAGATCCTGGATTTCGGCCTCGCCAAGTTTCGCGACACGCCGCAACCGGCCTCCGCCACGCTGTCCGCCTTGCCGACGCGAGACCTCGCGTTGACGCAACAAGGAATGATCCTGGGCACGCTGCAATACATGTCGCCCGAACAGGTCGAAGGGAAAGACGCGGACGCCCGTACGGATGTGTTTGCGCTGGGCGTCGTGCTTTATGAAATGGTGACGGGCCGCAAGGCGTTCGAATGCAAGAGCCAGGTCAGTCTCATGGCCGCTATCCTGGAACGCGATCCGGCACCGATGTCCTCGATTCGCCCGGTCTCTTCGAGTCTTGATCGCATCGTTCTGACGTGCATGGCGAAAGATCCCGACGACCGCTTCCAGACGGCGCGCGAAGTCCTGCGGGAACTCCGGTGGGCCGAATTGGAAAAGCCGGCCGAGACAACGGCTCAAGCGCCAACGCCTGTCATCAAGAGCGCACGCACGGCATGGGTATTGGCAGGAATCGCCGTCATCGCCGTCATGGGTTTCCTTGCGGCGCTGGTCCCGGCTGTGAGGTATTTGCGCGAACCCGTGCCGGACGTGGCTGTCCACCGCTTCACGATCGAGCCGCCGCTGATGCCGAATTTAACCTTTGTGGGGATTTCGCCCGATGGCCGGCAGTTGGCATTCACTGCGATCGGACCCAATAACAACCCCGTGCTGTGGGTGCGTCCCATGGATTCCCTGGCAGCCCAGCCGCTACCCGGGACGGAGGGGGCCGGCGCTCCCTTCTGGTCACCGGATAGCCGATCGATCGTCTTCTCGGCGGGCGAAAAACTAAAAAGAATCGATTTCCTCGGCGGCGCGCCGCGGATTCTTTCCGACGTCGCCGCGACGAACGGCGCAACCTGGGGCAATGAGGGCGTCATTGTTTTCAGCAGCAACAACCTTCTGTACCGCGTGTCGGCCAGCGGCGGGCAACCATCAAAGTTGTTCGATCTGGACGCGTCGAAGCAGGAAACACAGCACCTGCATCCCTCCTTTCTGCCGGACAACAAGCGGTTTCTATTTACTGCCTCAAGTTCGGAGCCCTCGAATCGGGCGATTTATGTCGCATCGATCGAGACGGGCGAACGCGTGCGCGTCGTGGATGCCGCGTCAATGGCGGTCTATTCACCCCCGGGTTTCCTGCTATATCAACGGACCGGCACTTTGATGGCACAGCCGTTCGACGCGGAACGTGCGGTGGTGACCGGCGATGCGTTCCCAATCGCCGAGGCGCTTTCATACCTTGGTTCCGGCCGGAGTTCTTTCAGCGTTGCCAGAAATGGCACGCTTGTTTACACCGCCGGAGTAGCCGCCAACCGGCAACTCGCATGGCGCGATCGCTCCGGAAAGTTACTTGGCACGGCCGGAAATCCGGACTCTTACCAGCAGGCACGGCTCTCCCCTGATGAAAAACGTGCCGCTTACTCCCGTCTCAGTCCCGGTGGAGATGCCGATATTTGGCTGCTGGATCTTTCCAGTGGTATCGCCTCACGCTTCACGGCGGATCCAGCAAACGAAGTGGATCCCGTCTGGTCTTCTGATGGACGCCAGGTCGCCTTCACTTCGACTCGAGGCGGCAAACAGGATCTCTACGTCAGGACAGTGGGTGCCAGCCAGGACGAACTCCTGTTTGCATCCAACGAAATCAAATACCTGGAGGACTGGTCGAGGGATGGCCAAACACTGATCTTCCGCGGCGGGAATGCTGGAGGCAGTTCCTACTACGCGCTGGCACTCACTGGCGAACGCAAGGCGGCGAAGGTCTTCGAAAGTCCGTTCACCAAAGACGAGATGCACCTGTCGCCCGACAGCCGGTGGGTGGCGTTCAACTCCAACGATTCCGGCAGGACGGAGGTTTATATCGCATCCTTTCCGGCATTCGCCGACAAACGACAGGTGTCCAATGCCGGCGGCGGCGAACCGTTCTGGCGCAAGGACGGGCGCGAACTGTTTTATCTCAGTCCGGATGGAAAGCTGATGTCCGTGGAAATCAAAGCCGGTGCAACGCTCGAGAGTGGAGCGCCTAAAGTCCTGTTTCAAACCAGAATCCAGGTCAATCTGGGCCTCGATCAGTACAGCCCGTCGGCCGACGGGCAGAAGTTCCTGCTCATCGAACCGGTTGGCGACTCCGACGCTCGTCCGACCCCGATCACGGTCGTCCTGGACTGGACGGCCGCGCTCCCCCAAAACCAGTAACTGGAATTCCGGGGACGCACCCCGAACTAATCCTTGAGAAAATGAGCGTTCAGAACTTCCAGCGCGTGGCGGTTGTCACAAACGAGGCAGTTATCCAACCGCAGCCTCGGGTTCGTAGCGCTTCACCTGGATATCCCCTTCATGCCGTCGCGCCTGTGCCAGATCATAAGCAGCCTGCATCCGCAACCAAATGTCAGCCGTGGCGCCGAAAGCCTTAGCGAGACGGATCGCCATCTCCGGCGACACACCCGCCTGACCGTTAATGAGACGCGACAGCTTGGTGCGGCTCACGCCAAGGATTTCCGCGCCTTCCGTCACGGACAGACCAAAAGGGATCGAGACAATTGAGACGGACCGACAGACCGGGGTGGGGCGGGTTCTTCATGTCATCCCACCCCGTCCGCTCCTGGTCAAAGGAATCTTCGCAGCATTTTTCTTGAGGTCGCGTCCACCCCTCCTTAACCAAGGAGGCGAGCTTTGCATGCCTGCAATTCGCTCACACCTCCCATGATCGCGCACGATCTCTCAGATCCGGGGTACCCGCAGATACGCTTTGATCTTGTCGAATGTTTCGCTCTGAAGACCGAGAACGGTTCTCACCTGCTCCAAAGATGTCAGCGGGCCGTTGGCGGTGCGGTAAGCAATCAGGCGGTCGGCGATTTGTGATGTGACGCCAGTCAGCTTGACGAGATCTTCCTTGCCGGCCTTATTCACATCGATAATTGGCGGCGCCTTCGGGCCAAACACCTCAGCCAGATAACCAATGATTGGATCGACCTCTTCGATGAATAGCGGCGCGCCGCGGCCGATCATATCGATGACGATCGATTCCCATTCTTCCCGTGTTTTGCGAAGCTGTACCGTGCCCTCCAGATCATGGCAGGCTGTGCAGTTCTTCATCACGAGCGCCTGCCCGTTTCCGGGCGGCAGTTCCTGAGCCACCGCGGGGATGCTCATCAACACGATGGCGGCGGTTACGCAAAGGATTCGCATGCTCATGCCCGCCTTTCCCCCTTGGCCACCGAAAACTTTGGATACCATGCCAGTTCGGCGCCGACGCCCGTGTTTTGAATGGCAACGTCGAGCATGAATGGCCGCCCGCCGCGGATGGTTCGGATGGCCTGCTGAATTGCCGGGCGAAGTTCATCGGAGTTCCGCACCCTGGCCCCATCGATGTTGTACGCTGAGGCGAGCTTTGTGAAATCCACATCGGGATCGCCGAGGTACGAAACATAATCGCGTCCCGACTTGCCGGACGCGCCTCCCGCACCCATGATCTGCCAGCGAACTTCTTCATAACTCCGGTTATTGAAGACCACGTTCAGGACCGGCAGGTCGTAGCGCGACATGGTCCACAACGAGTCCGTCTGTCCGAAGAGGAAACCGCCGTCACCCTGCAGAGACACAACCTGCCGCTTTGGCAAAGCGACCTGCACGCCGGCTGCGGCTCCAGTGCCCCAGCCCAGGGCCCGGCCTTCGGTGCGGCCGATCTTCATCTTTGCATCGTCGGCGAATTCGAAGAAATTGAGCACCTTTGCTTCCGTGCCCACTTCTTCGACGATGACTGCATCACGGTCGAGCGCATCGTTCAGCTCCACGATGACCCGTTGCCAGGGAATCGGGCTTCCGGAAGAGCGGCGCGCCAGCGCGAAACGCGTTTCGCGAATCCGCGAAGTATAGTTCCTGGCTTCGGCGACGCGCGTTTCGCCACGCTGTCGAAGCGTGGCAGCCGGGGCGATGCTCTTTATGGCCTCGACCAGGTCTCGCGCGATCTGCCCCAGGTCTCCCAACAGCGCCGCACTCATTGCGGAGTTGCGGCCAAGCGTCAGGGGGTCCACGCTCGCGCAAATGACGGTGGTTCCAGGCGGTACAACAACGGGCGCGCGCGCGCCAAAGTTGATGAGGCAGTCAAACTTCGCGGGGAACCGCATGTTCTCGCCATATTCCCCGACGTAGAGTGGATGCATGTTCGGGAAGTCCGCGTAGAAACTTCGATGCTGCACAACGGGGATGCCGAGCAGTTCGGCAAGTTTCACCACGTCCGCACGCGCGTTGCACTGGCTGACCTCGGGTCCGACATACAGGAGTGGACTGGTTGAGGAAAGCAACACGCGGGCCGCGCGCTCAACCTCTGCAGAGCTGGGCCGTATGTCCATGGGAATGCGGAACGCCTCGCCTTTGAAAATATTGGAGCGGACGTTCTGCTTGTACATGAGATCCCGCGGAATGCGAACGTAGGTGGGGCCGCTGGGCATGACGCTTGAAACTTTGTATGCCTGACGTACCCATTCCGGAATCCGCTCGGCCTGGTGAACCACCCAGCGCCATTTCGTGTATTGCTTTACCGGCTCAAGCCAGTCGTCGATGTCCTCATGGCTGTCGGTTCCTTCACGCGGGGTTTCGGCGTGGTCACTGAACAAGACCACGGGCGTGCGGTCCTTCATCGAGTTGTACATGTTCGACGAGGAGTGGGGAAGGCCGACGCGGCTGTACATGCCGAAAGCGACCTTGCCGGAAGCCTTCGCATATCCATCGGCAATGGCAACCACCTGGCCCTCGTGTGTTGCCTGGATGAGCTGGATCTGCGGACGGCCGACCAGCGCGTCGCACAGCGGTCCCAACCCCGATCCGTTCGAGACGAACATGTAT
>CAMAWS010000116.1 GCA_945861845.1 Candidatus Sulfopaludibacter sp. SbA3
CAGGTCCTGCATCTTTTGTGCATCGGTTGCGATCTTTGCCGCATCCTTCGCTGTGATTCCCTGCTGCAACGCCTGGTTGGTCGGCCCAACTTCTTTCATGATCGCGTCAAGTCTGTCCAGAGCTGGCTGAGGGAGCGCTTGCCCCATAGCAGTCAACACCAGAGCGACGATCATGCAGGAGCCGATTAGTACTGGAAACTTCCGCATTGTTTATCCTCCTCTGTAATCGATTACGAACTCTTACTAACTCCATTTAAATGGTCGGACTGCCGTACTATACAAGCACCTCAACCGAGCTTCAAGTCATTAAAAATCTTCGTCAAAGCCGGAACCACCTTGAACAAATCGTCGACAATGCCGTAGTGGGCAACCTTGAAAATCGGTGCTTCCACGTCCTTATTAATCGCCACAATGCACCGCGAAGTCTGCATCCCAACCAGGTGCTGGATAGCTCCGGAAATACCGACAGCGAAGTAGAGCTTCGGCGAAACGGTCTGGCCGGAACTGCCGACCTGATACTCCCGCGCCAGCCATTCACTGTCCACAACAGGCCGTGATGCGCCAACGGAAGCTCCAAGCGAATCAGCCAGTTCAAAGATAATCTTAAAGTTATCCTTCTCTTTCAGGCCGCGGCCGCCAGCAACGATAATCGGGGCAGCAGTCAGATCGACCTTGCCCTTTTGAGCCTCTATCCGTTCGATCAGCTTTCTTCGAACCGGCCCACTAAACTGCAGGGACACAGAGACAACTTCCGCGCTTCCGCCAGCCTTCAAATCGTCTGTCGAAAAAGCGCCGGGCGATACCGTTGCGAAACATGGCGGATCGCCGCGCAAGCCCGTCTTGATGTTCATTTTTGCGTTGAAAACCTGCCGCGTCAGCAACAGCTTATCGCCCTGTTTCTCATAGTCGACGCAACCGGCGATCAGCGGCCGGCGGAGCGAAACCGAAAGGCGGGGCGCAAAATCTATACCTTGTGTCGTGTGACCGGCGATGACGAGAAACGGCTTTTCATTTCCCAGTATTGTCTTGAGAGCTTCCACATATCGGTCAGGGCTGTACTCGGCAAGATCGGGGTGTTCTGCCACAACCACGCGATCGATTTGTTTTGTCTTTAACTCATCGACCAACCCGGATACGTTCGATCCGAGAACGATCGCCGTGATCGGCTGTCCAAAGTCCTGCCCCACGCGCTGCGCCAACACTAGAGCTTCGGACGTAATAGATTTCAGTTTGTTATCTTTGTGTTCGGTTATGACGAATATCATTGCGTTTCTCTGGTTGGCTCCCTATATGACTTTCGCTTCTTTCCGGAGTTTTTCGACAAGCTTTGCAGCAGCCTCTTCGGCTGTGCCGGTAATGATCTCGACACGGCTCTTTCGCGCGGGCACGAAAAGCTCTTTCACTTCGTACATGGCGCCCGCCTTTCCGACAAGGTTATCGGACAGGCCTAGATCGGTTGCCGACCAGGCTTTCAGCTCTTTCTTTTTTGCGGCCATGATTCCCTTGAGAGAAGCGTATCTGGGCTGGTTGATACCAAACTGGATGGTCAGGACCGCGGGAAACGGCAGTTCCACTGTTTCGTTGATGCCACCTTCGAGCTCGCGCCTCACTTTCAGCGTCTTTGCCGCGGGATCGGCTTCCACGCCAATGACGACGGTCGCGTGAGCGTATCCGAGAAACTCGGCCAACATGACGCCGGTCATACCGGTTCCGAGATCGTCAGACAGGACGCCGGCGAGAACAAGGTCCGCTCCACCGTCTTTCTCGATGGCCTTGGCCAGCGTTTCCGCCGCCGCAAATTCGTCGGCTCCCTTGAACTTGGGATCGAGCAGGTGAATGCCCCGGTCCGCGCCCATTGCCAACCCGGAACGAAGGACTCGCGCGGCTTCGTCGCCTCCCATGGAGAGAATAACGACTTCTCCCTGGTGCTTTTCCTTGAGGCGCAATGCTTCTTCCAGGGAGTAGTTATCCGCCTCGCTCGCAACAAATGTCAGGTCGCTTTCCTTAATCCAGGTCTTCGACTCATTGATAATCAACCGTGATGCAGGGTCAGGCACAGGCTTGATACAGGAAATAATTTTCACGTGCAGCTCCGATTATGACGATACAGACAAGAGTAAGGAATTATATAGCATCCTGTAACCATGGTGATGGACCATCCACGGAGTAAATCCGCGAGTGCCCATGAAGGTATTCCCTTCTCCAGTCACGAACTGCGATTTCCATTGCGCTCCTCCCGAAGTCTGACTAAGGATATTGCTCCCTGTGGCCAAAAGGATAGAATGACTCGTTTAACAGTGACTGGCAAAACTATGGCAGAGAGTCCCAAGAAAAGTATTTTCACAACTCACGACGTCAGCAGGCTTCTTCACGTCAATCCGCGGTCGGTTATCAACTGGATCGAGCAGAGCCTGTTGGCCTCCTATCGAACGCCAGGCGGCCATCGGCGCATCCGGCGCGAGGATCTGCTGACCTTCCTGCACAAACACCAGATTCCTCTCCCTGCAGCGCTTATCGAAGAGAAGTTCAGCGTCCTGATCGTGGAAGACGAGGACGAGATCGTCGATATCCTGAAGACGTTCCTGGAACGGCATGGCGGCTACCAGGTGAGTTCCGCCTCGGATGGAATTACCGCCCTGATCGAAGTTGGCCGCGGCCGGCCGCATCTCCTGATCCTAGACATCCTGGTCCCCGGCGTCGATGGCGTTGAAGTTTGCCGGCGAATAAAAGCCGATGGCGCAAACAAGACTGCAATCATCGCAATCAGCGGACAGGCCGACGCTGAAGCCCGGGTCCTGCAGGCAGGAGCAGACGCGTTCCTGCCCAAACCCCTGGACCTGGACAGACTCCTCGCAGAGTCCAAACGTCTACTGCGAATCCTCTGAAACTGTGCGATACTTTTCCACTTGAGCGCCCGTAGCTCAGCTGGATAGAGCGTCGGACTACGAATCCGAAGGTCAGAGGTTCGACTCCTCTCGGGCGTATGATTTCACGTAAATTCCCGACACAAACTCCAAACAAGAGGTGATTGATGCGAAAACTATCCTGTCTTTTGATTGTCGCTACTTTCCTGCTGGGCGTTCAGGCTCCCCTGTTCAGCCTGCAGGCGCCAGCGGCGCAGACTCCTCCGCCGCCTCAGCCCAGTCCGACCGCCCCCCTGTATCAGGCCAAGGGCGAGCAATACAGAATCTACAATTTTCCAGGCACTGGAGAATCGATTCCCTACCGGCTCTTTGTTCCTTCGCGGTGGACACCCAACACGAAGCTTCCTCTTCTGGTGTCGCTTCGCGCAGGAAACACCGTTGATGGTCCGTACCGGGAAAACAACGACCTGGTAAAGGTTGGCGAGCAACGCGGGTACATCGTCGTCACCCCCATGGGTTACAGGGGGCTGGCTCAACCGTACTACGGCAGCACCTACCCTGTCGTTCGGCCCACCGGCCCATCCGCTCCGGCCGCAGGCTGGACGGCACAGGAAAACGAACGCAGCGAACAGGACGTCATGTACGTCATCGACCTGGTCGCCAAGGAATACAACGTCGATACGGGCCGCATTTTCATCCACGGGCAGAATCCGTCCGGATCCGGCGCGCTTCATCTTGCCGCCAAGTATGCGGACAAGTTCGCCGGCCTGATCGTGAGTTCAGGACCCGTTCCGCCCGCCATGTATCCGTGGGACCGCATCAAGGGGAAAATGGGCATGCTGGTCATTCACGGAACTGCCGACACTTCAAATCCCATTGAGGCTTCCAAAGCAATGGCGGATGCGGCAAAAGCGGCCGGCGTGGACGTTCAATACGCGGTCGTTCCGGACGGTACGCATCTCGGCGCGTTTCTAACCTACGCCCAGGGATTCTTCGACTTCATGGACAAGCACAAGAAATAGGTCCGGGGAGGAAAAAATGGGGCCCGGCCGGTCATTTCCTATTTTCTGCACTACAAGAAAATAGGAAATGACCGGCCGGGCCCCATTTTTCACGAATGCGCGGGCAGTTTGTGCAATTCAAAAGCGTGATGAATGAGTTGCACGGATCGTGCAGCATCCTTCTGTTTGACAACGAGCGACAGGTTCAGTTCTGAGGATCCCTGCGCAATCATCAATATGTTCACGTTCGCATCGCCTAACACGCCAAACGTGCGTGCGGCAATGCCGGGAACACCCTTCATGCCTTCCCCGACGAGCGCGATGATCGATATGTCGGAGATACTCGATATCTGGTCAATGCGCCTGCGTTCAATCTCGAGCTGAAACTCCCGCCGCAAGGCTTTCACCGTGTTGTCCCCGTCCTGCTTGCTGACAACGAGGGAAATGTGTTGCTCTGAAGATCCCTGCGAGAACATCAGGACGCTGATTCGATTCTGTGCCGTCGTGGTAAACACGCGGCCCGCCACTCCCGGCACGCCGATCATGCCACGGCCGGCAACGGAAACGAGCGTGACGCCTGTGATGGACGTCACCGTCTTTACTGTGTATTCGTGTTGGCGCGTTTCGTTGGCGATGATCGTTCCGGGTTTTTCCGGATCAAATGTATTTTTGATGCGGATTGGAATCCCGGCATCTGCGGCCGGCATGATCGTCTTGGGGTGCAGCACCTTGGCCCCGAAATACGACATCTCGGCCGCTTCCTTGTACGAAACGCGGTCCAGGACACGGGCTTCGGGCACTATTCGCGGATCGGCAGTCATGACCCCGTTGACGTCCGTCCAGATTTGAATCTCAGACGCTTTCAGGCAGGCGCCGAGGATGGAAGCCGAGTAGTCCGAGCCTCCCCTTCCCAACGTCGTCGTCACGCCTTCCGGCGTCGAACATATAAACCCTGTCACCACGGGAACAACACCCGACCTGGCCATCTTCGCCACTTTCTGACATCGCTTGCGCGTCTCCTCGAAATCCACAAGCATGAACTCCGACTCTTCGCTCGTAATGATGAGCTCGCGCGCGTCAACCGCTTCGGATTCCAGGCCGATCTGCCGGAGATACTCGGCGAAGATTGGGACAATGAGACGCTCGCCAAAGGAACTGATGAGGTCTCTCGAACGATCGCTCATTTCGCGGAGCAACGTGATACCGGTAAAGATCTTCTGTATCTCGTCCCACATGCCGCGCAGGGTTTCCTGAACGGCCCTGGCTCCACGCGCGTCCTTGAGCAGTTCGCGAATCGCCTTGTCATGCTTGCTGCGAATCTCTGCCAGCTTGTCGTCGCGAACGCGCTCGTGGCCTGCGACTCCAGCCTCGCCCGCCTGGAGCAAGGCATCCGTTACGCCGGACATGGCAGACAGGACTACAACCGGCTTTGATTCGCGGAGGGATTCAACAACACGGGCGGCAGTATTGATCTGCGGCGCAGCACCCATCGAGGTTCCGCCGAACTTCATCACAATCATAGAGGGATAGCGTAGCATTCAATGAGAATTGGGAATTGAACATTGAGCATTTCAATGTTCAATTCCCATCGCTCATCTGAGGGGCTAACTACAGCCGCTTGTTGACCCGCAATTCAGGCACTTGTAACACGCCCCATTGCGCACCATCAGCGAACCGCACTCGAAGCACACCGGAGCGTCGCGGTCTTGAATATCGACGAGAGCCCCCTTCTTCATGGGTTGCGGACCCGCCGCCTTCGGATAGGCGGGCGGCGACTGAATAACGAGCGGAGTCAACGGCGGCTGTTCCACCTGCACGCCCAGGGCCTGGGCTTCGTCGGCCGGCAGGAACTTTGAAGCAACATACCGGAAGATGTAATCCATGATCGACTTCGCGTAAGGAACCTGAGGATTGGACGTGAATCCCGACGGTTCGAAGCGCGTGTGGCTGAACTTGTCCACCAGCACCTTCAATGGAACGCCATATTGCAGCGCCATCGAGCAGGTAGTGGCAAAACTGTCCATCACGCCCGACAGCGTCGATCCTTCCTTTGCCATGACGATGAAGATTTCGCCGGGAGTCCCGTCTTCGTACATCCCGAGTGTGAGGTATCCTTCGTGCCCGGCAACCGCGAACTTGTGTGTTATCGAATGGCGTTCAACGGGCAGGTGACGCCGCACTGGCCGGCTTTCAAACGCAGCGGCTTTCTTGTCCGTCGCGCTTGTGCTGAGAGGCTGGGTCCGCTTCGAACCGTCGCGATAAATCGCCACAGCCTTCAACCCCAGCTTCCACCCCTCGATATACGCCTTTTCAATCTCCTCTATCGTCACTTCGTTAGGAAGATTCACGGTCTTTGAAATGGCGCCGGAAATGAAGGGCTGCACCGCTCCCATCATCTTCAGGTGCCCCATGTAATGGATGGATCGCACGCCGTTGGTCGGCTTGAAAGCGCAGTCGAACACCGTCAGGTGCTCGGCCTTGAGCCCCGGCGCACCCTCAATAGTTCCCCTGTCATTGACGTAATCGACAATCGCCTTCACCTGCGGATCGTCATAGCCCATCTTGCGCAGCGCGGGAGGAACCGTGTTATTCACGATCTTTATCGTCCCGCCGCCAACAAGCTTCTTGTACTTGACCAGCGCAAGATCGGGCTCGATGCCGGTCGTATCGCAGTCCATCATGAAGCCGATCGTGCCCGTAGGCGCCAGCACGCTGGCCTGGGCATTGCGATAGCCATTCAGTTCCCCAAGATCGACCGCATCCGACCAGACCTGCCAGGCCGCGTCGTACATCTCAGCCGGAATAATCTGCCGGTTGATCCGCTTTACGGAGTCACGATGCATCCGCATCACATCAAGGAAGGGCTTGCGATTGATCTCGTATCCCGCGCAAGGTCCCATCTCACCGGCAATCTTCGCCGACTGCAGATACGCCTCGCCCGTCATCACGGCCGTGATCACGGCGGCGTAATCTCGGCCGTGGTCGCTGTCATAAGCAATGCCCTGCGACATCAACAGTGCGCCGAGGTTGGCGTAACCCAAACCCAGAGGACGGAAAGCGAAAGAATTGGCTTCGATCCTCTTGGTCGGGTAACTGGCAAAGCCAACGATGATTTCCTGGGCCGTAATCGTGATATCGACAGCCTTTCGGAATGCCTCCACCTCAAAACGGCCGTTCTGGTCTGAAAATTTCAGCAGGTTCAACGACGCCAGGTTGCACGCAGAATCGTCGAGAAACATGTATTCCGAACACGGGTTGGATGCATTGATCGGCGCCGTGTTCTTCGACGTATGCCACCGGTTTATTGTCGTGTCGTACTGCATTCCGGGATCGCCGCAGATATACGCCGAGTCTGCAATCATGCGCATCATATCGCGGGCTTTGTAGTGCTCTACCGGAGCGCCGTCTACAATGGCGCGAGTCGTCCATTCTCCGTCGTCCAGCACGGCCTGCATGAACTCATCGGTTACCCGGACGCTGTGGTTGGCGTTCTGGAAAAAGATCGACGAGTACGCCTCGCCGTCCACGCCGCCACCATAGCCGTTGTCGAGCAACACCCATGCCTTCTTCTCTTCATTGGCCTTGGAGTTGATGAATTCGACGATATCGGGATGCGCCACATTGAGGATGACCATCTTCGCCGCCCGGCGCGTCTTGCCGCCCGACTTGATCACGCCTGCAAACGCGTCAAACCCCTTCATGAACGAGACAGGACCCGAAGCGATGCCGCCACCCGAGAGCTGTTCTTTTGAAGAACGGATCGGAGAAAGGTTGCTGCCCGTTCCGGAACCCCATTTGAAGAGCATTCCTTCGGTCTTGGCGAGGTCGAGGATGGACCCCATCGTGTCTTCAACGGAATTAATAAAGCATGCCGAGCACTGGGGCTTTTCTTCGCAACCGCAGTTGAACCAGACGGGGGAGTTGAAGGCCATGGCCTGGGTCAGAAGCAGGTGGGCCAGTTCATCGTGAAAGACTTCAGCGTCCTTTGGGGAGGCAAAGTAGTTGCCGCGGAGTCCCCACGCCGTGATCGTTTTCGCCACCCGGCCGATCAACTGCCGAACGCTGGATTCGCGCTCCGGAGTCCCCCGCTTCCCGTGAAAATACTTCGACGCCACAATATTCGTCGCTGTCATCGACCAGCCCGTTGGAACTTCGACGTTCTTCTGCTCGAAAATCACTTCGCCGGATTCGCTGGTAATCGCGGCCGTGCGGTACTCCCACTCTACCGCGTCGTACGGCGATATCCCGTCCCGCGAGAAGTACCGCCGGAACTCCAGGCCCTTAGCCTTGGCGCCATTTCCGGCCGCTCCGCCAGTTGCTCTTTCAAGAACGTCCTCAGTCATGCAGCCCCCTTTTGAACCTATATATTGTAGCC
>CAMAWS010000117.1 GCA_945861845.1 Candidatus Sulfopaludibacter sp. SbA3
GAGGAAATCGAGGCCGCACGCCAGCAGGGCTCACATTAGACTCGGGGGTTGAATCATGAAATATAGCGTACTGATACTTGGAGCGTCTTACGGCTCGTTGTTCGGGACCAAGTTGTTGATGGCCGGGCACCGCGTTTCGATGGTGTGCACCAAACCCACCGCCGACTTGATCAATCGTGAAGGGACCGTGGTGCGCTTCCCGATCAAAGGCCGGGAGTCGCTGCTTGACGTCGCATCGAAGGGACTTCCGGGAGCTCTCTCCGCGGCCGTACCCGGCGACGCTGAGCCGGAAAAATTCGACCTGGTCGTGCTAGGCATGCAGGAAGCCCAGTATGGCTCGCAAGGCGTTCGAGAGCTGATGGGCCGCATCGCGCAATCGCGCAAGCCCTGTCTGGCCATCATGAACATGCCGCCGCTGCCCTACCTCAAACGCATTCCCGGGCTTTCGACGGAAACGCTCGAGGAATGCTACGCGGATCCCGGTGTCTGGGAGAGCTTTGATCCCGCGCTGACCACACTCGCGAGTCCCGATCCGCAGGCATTTCGTCCGCCGGATCAGCCAAAGAATGTTCTTCAGGTGGGATTGCCGACCAATTTCAAGGCGGCGCGCTTCGAAGCTGGGGAGCCGACCGCGCTGCTTCGCAGTCTCGAAGCCGATATCGAGGCGGCCCGGTTCGATCCGGGTGACGGCGCCATCGAAATCCCCGTGAAGCTCAAGGTGCACGATTCCATTTTCGTGCCGCTCGCCAAGTGGCCGATGTTGATGGCCGGTAACTACCGTTGCATCCGGCCCGACGAGATGATTCCCATCAAAGACGCAGTGCACGGGAACGTTGCCAACTCCCGGGAAATCTACGACTGGGTTTGGAAACTCTGCACTGGCCTGGGCGCCGACAACGAGGACATGGTTCCGTTTGAAAAATACGCCAGGGCCGCCGAGGGCCTTGCGAAACCCTCTTCGGCAGCGCGTTCGCTTTTCGGTGGCGCCGAGCACATTGAGAGGGTGGATTGCCTGGTCCGGCGGATCGCCCGCCAGCAAGGGCTCCAGTCCGACACGCTGGACGAGATCGTCACACTGGTGGACGACCGTTTGAGGAAAAACCGTGCGGCCGCCCCCTCAAAGAAGGTGTGAATGAATTTCAAGCAGGCAAAACTCCCCTCCTTGGATAAGGAGGGGTGGACGCGACCTCAAGAAAATGAAGCGAAGCTACGTTTGAAAGGAGCGGACGGGGTGGTTGGTTCAAGAGATTGCTTGATCAACACCACCCCGTCTGCGCCGCTTCGGTGGCTTCGCGGCGTTTTCTTTCTGGCGCAGCCACCCCTCCTCATCCGAGGAGGGGAGTTTTGCGCGCCTACCGCGCACGATCCAAAGCCCAGGAGGCGAAGATGAATACCCCATGGTTCCAACTGGTGTTTTCTTTGATCGCGATGATCATGATTGCGAACCTGCAATACGCCTGGACATTGTTTGTCGAGCCGATGCGCGACGCGCGCGCCTGGCAGCTATCGCAGATCCAGGGCGCATTTGCGTTTTTCATTCTCCTGCAGACGTGGGTGCAACCGCTCGACGGCTGGTTCATTGACAAGCTTGGCCCGCGGCGATTTATCACCGTTGCCGGAGTCTTGTGTGGCGTGGGTTGGAGCCTGATGGGCTATGCCACAACCTTGCCCCAACTCTATTTTCTGTACGGAACGGCAGGCATCGGCGCGGCATTTGTATATAGCGGATGCGTAGGTTCGGCGCTGAAATGGTTTCCCAATCGCCGTGGATTCGCATCCGGCATTATTGCGGCGGGCTTCGGCGGGGGAACATTCCTGTTTGTTCCTGTCATTGCCTACCTGATTCGTGGATACAGTTACCAGGCCGCTTTCCTCGTAACCGGTATTTTCCAGGGCATTGTGATTACTGTAGTTGCGCAGTTCCTACGTCACCCGGGTCCTGCTTTTGTTGCGCCGGCCGCGGCTTCAACGGTGAGTGCGGCAAAATCCCGCCGCAACACCGAAAACTTTACGACGGCGGAAATGCTCCGCACCCCACACTTCTACATCCTTTATTTCATGTTTGCCGCGATGGCGACCGGCGGTCTTTTCGTAACGGCGAATTCAGGATCGTTGGTGCGGTCGTGGGGGATGACGGTAGCGGTTCTTACAACAGCCACCGCGTTGAGCCCGCTCGCGAATGGCGCAAGCCGCATTTTCTGGGGATGGTGCTCGGATCGAACCGGAAGGGAGAACGCCATGGTGGTCGCGTTTTTCTTGCAGGCGCTGGCGTTGGTTTCCGTTGTGACGCTGGGCAGGACATCCGGCCTGATGTTCACGATTACACTGATCCTGACTTACTTCACCTGGGGCGAGATCTATTCCTTGTTCCCGTCGACCCTCGGTGATTACTTCGGCGGCAAGTACGCCACGTCGAATTACGGGTTCCTCTATACTGCGAAAGGTGTGGCCGCGATCATTGGCGGTTATCTTGGCGCGATTCTCTTCGAGCAATTTGGAAGCTGGACGGCCGTATTCTACGGAAGCGCGGTCCTGGCGCTGTTGTCGGGCGTTACCGCAATCGTACTGCGCACCACTCCCTTGCCGAAGAAGGCTGCCGGGGGAACGCCCGTAGCGTCGGGAAGTGCTGTCCGTTAAGATTACGCGTTGATCTTCATTCGATTTTCAAAAATAAGCAAAACACAGGAGTGATTCATGGGGCGAGTGTTTGAAATCCGGGGCAATTTGGAAAATGAGTACAGGGACGTTTTCACGTCCGAGGTATTGGCGGCTCTGGAGGTTCTCGCGAAGCTCGACGCCGACCGGAAAACCGTGATGGCCGGGCGGATCGCGCGGCGCGCGGCGCGGGACCGCAATAAGGAACGGATCGCTTTTCTTGATCCCAAAGCCACCATTGCGCGAACGCAGATCAAGGTTCAGGACGCCCGCGACGGCAACTTCATTGGAAGTGAGATTCCTGCGGACCTCCGCCGGCAGTGGATTCAAGGCACCGGTCCGGCCGCAAAACCCAACACTCCCATCGAAAAGAGCATCCGCAACGCCGCATATGCGCTGCTGTCGGGCGCCGATGGCTGGATGTTCGATGGAGAAGACGCGCTGGGCCAGATCGCGACGATGTCGCTGGACAATCAGCGCAATCTGAAGCTGGCCGTCCATCGCGATCCAATCTTCATGAAAGTGGCCGAACAGGTCGCCGCCGAAATGAACGAATGGGGACGTGGCTTCTTCGGAAAAACGATCATTGCCGACTGGGCAAAACAGCTCGACTTCACGACGAAAATCTTTCGCGCTCGCGGCCTTCATCTGGACGATCGTCATGTGCGCCATGCCGATGGCGGCGGTTTCTCCGCGTCCATAGTCGATACGGCTCTATACATGGTCAATAACCACCAGCGGTTGCGCCAGGAAGGCTCGTCGCTGGCGATGTATCTGCCCAAGATCCAGACCGCCGAGGAAGCCGCGCTATGGAACGACATCCTTGCCGCCATCGAACTGCACCTCGGTATTCCGGTCGGCAGCATCAAGGTTTACGTCCTCGTCGAACAGATTGAGGAATGCTTCCAGTTGATGGAAATCCGCGCGGCGCTGGGGAAGCATTTCATCGGTTTCAACACCGGCCGGTGGGATTACATCAACAGCGTTTCGGACGCGATGGCCTGGGATCGCGATTTTGTTAATCCGAACATTGACGCGATTACGATGACATACGGCTACATGCGGATCTACGAAGACCGCGTTCGCCGCGCATGCAATACACCCGATAAGCTTGGCCAGTTCGCGCTGTGGCAGGGCGGCATGGAGCCCAATATTCCTGTCGGCTCCGAAGCGGGCGTTACAAACGCAATGAAGCGCGCCGTTGCCGGAGCGGAACGCGAGCAACGAGAAGGCGCCAACGGCAAATGGGTCGCGCACTGGAAGATGGTTCACATCGTACGGCCCGTATGGGAAAACGTTGGACAAGACAACCAGGCCGGCCGGAAATTTCCTCCGCTCACTCATACATCCGCCGATGCAGACGGTCTCACTCTGCTCGAACCCGCGCCGCGAACGGTTCGTGGCGCTCGAGACCTGTTGAGCGTTGCGTTGCAGTACGGCAACGCCTTTGGACAAGGCCTTCAGGCCGCCGCGCTCAAGCCAGCCGACTATTTCGGCAATGACGACGTTCTTTATTTAATGGAAGACATGGCGACCGGTGAAATCCGACTGAGCATTCTATGGGAATGGATACATAAGAACGCCTCGCTGACCGAAGACGATGCGATTGGAGTAAAGGCGGGTGACCGGTTCACGAAAGAGCTTTATACCCGGCTTCTCGCCGAAGAGTACGAGAAGCTCCGGAAGGCAAGCAACCGCGATGTTCACGATGTATCGAAGAACACCACGCTGCCGATCGCGCGGGAGATCGTCGAGACTTATGTAATGGACGACCTCAAGCTTCCCTGGTATGTCGATCTGCTCAACATCAATCTGGACAATTTAGACCTGACCGAAGCGAAAAGGCGGATTCGGCTCCTCGCCGACGCGTTTCGCAAGGACGGCACGCGGATCACTCACAACCTGGACTTCGAGGTGAAGCATGCCGCAGGGCAGTGAAAGTGACGCCTTCCGAGGCTGGCATCGAGCTTTGGAAGAGAAGACGTTGACGCCCGATCAGTTGCGAGTCCTCGAACAGATGGTCGCCGACGGCGAAGCCGGTTCCGTCGAAACAGCCGCATCGATGCTCGATTGGCAGGACAGCATCATCAACAAAGACGAGCATATGTACGGGTTCTGATTACAACCTTCCGGCAGGGTGCTATAACTGATCCCAGGAGGTACACCTTGAAAAGCTACGTATTCAAAGTCGTCGTCGAAGACGATCAGTTCGAGGACGGACGGCCGGGTTTCTCCGCCTGCTGCCCTTCACTTGAAGGGGCCTATACGTGGGGAGAAACGAGAGAGCAGGCACTCGAACGAATCCAGGAAGCGGTGAAGCTCATTCTTGATGAAATGCAGGAGGAAGGGAAGCCGATCCCGCCAGGAGCCGCTATCCTCGAAGTCGAATCCCCGGCCGTACTGGTAACCGTTTGATTTCGCGCGGAATCTCTGCCCGCGAATTCATCAAGGCACTCGAAGCTGATGGATTCTATCTCGCCCGCACCGAAGGAAGCCACCGCCGCTACAAACACAAGGACGGCCGCGCCGTCACTGTTGCCTACCACCACACATCCGATACATTCGTCATCAAGACACTTTCACGAATGTTCGACGCTACCCGCTGGACCGAAGACGATCTTCGACGACTCAACCTTATTAAATAGCCGATATGTTTCGTTGGCTTTCCTGGTGGGGCTGAGTATCGTCCGCAAAACCGGTTCTAGCTCTCCTCGATATCCGCCGAATACTCGATGGCAATTCCGCGTTTCACGCTGATCGCCGCCGGGCAGCCGCGCTCGTGTACTTCGATGGCGCGTTCCGCGTCGGCGCGTTTACCTTTCGGGACCTTGACGTTGTACTTCACGCGAATCCGCGTGATGACCATCTTGCCTTCCACTTCTTCAATATCGCCTTCAACGTCGGACGTCAGCGTGTTCGGATAAGATGGGATTCCTCGTGATTCCAGGGCGCCGCCCAGGGTGCCGGTCAGTCAGCCAGCGACTGCGGCAACAAGGTAGTCGAGCGTCGCAGGAAGATCCTCCTCGGGTTCCATCTTGTAGAAGTGCTTGATGCCTCCGTGGACACCGAACCGGACGGGTTCCGGAAAATTCTCGATATATGCCAGCCTGAGCGGACGCTTCTCCTGAACAATGCGAACCCTGGATGTATGGACATTCATTGGCTACTCTCCTATTCGGATGCCGCGTGTTTGGGTTTCGATGACAAGTTCATCCCGATAAGACTTCATCGTCCCACAAGGCGAAGCCGGAAACCTCCATTGAACTGCCGTGGCGCTCCGATTGTCCTGGGGTTGTAGCCGACGACGAATTCTCTATCGAATATATTCTGTATTCCAAAGAACACTTCGACGTTCTCGTTAATGTCTCGTGACGCCATCATGTCGATGACCGTGAACCCGCCCTGCCGAAAATTGCGGCTATTCAGGTCGTCGTCAAATTGGGGCCCCACGTAGCGAGCCTGCGCCGCAAGGTTCGCGATGCGCGGATTCGTATAGGACACCTGCAGCGAACCTCGATGTCTCGGCACCTGCTGAAGAAACTTGCCTACCAGAGCCGGGTCGAGACCATGCTCTTTGATCCGGGCCATCTCGTATACGTAGGCGGCGGAAAACCTCCAGAACGACTGAAAGCGATACTCGAAATCGTTCTGCAGTCCCCAGATTCGCGTCTTGCCAACGTTCATTCTCTGTCTTGTTGTTTGTGCCGGTGTAATGCTCTGCGTGATATTCGAGACCGCGTTCTTGAAGCGATTGTCGAACCACGTCGTCCGCCATGTAAGGTTGCGCGCCGGGGAGATGTTGATTCCGGCTTCGCTGCCGCCCAGGCGTTCCGGTCCAAGTTGATCGTTGGCCAGTGTCAGTACCGTCCCGACCCTGAATTGCCGGTAGAGTTCATTCAGCGTTGGCGCGCGAAAACCCGAACTCCAACTGCCCCAAAGGGAGACGCGATCCGTCACGTGGTACATCGCAGCCACTCGCGGGCTGCCCACGGAGTTGTCCTTATCCGGCAGCAATCTGTTGTTGGCGGTGGGCAACCCTGTGGCTACAGTTGTTTCCAGATTCTTCGCGTCGTAGTTTCGCCAATAGTCCAGCCGTCCGCTCAGTGTCAGCAGCACTTTCGGGGTCACGGTGATCACATCCTGGACAAACACGCCGGCGCTGCGCTGATTTCCGCCTGAGATGCGCTTGAGCGTTACCACTGTTCCGGTCGCGGCGTCCAGGCCATCTTCGTTGCTGTCGCCATCCACCCAGCGCCAGTCCGTGCCTGCCGTGAAATAGTGGCGTCCGGCAAATGCCTTGGCCCACTGCACCATGCCGCCAACTCCTTTTGTGGGCACACGCTGAAGTAACGTGAGACGGCCGATGCTTCGCGGAGGGTTTGCAGCAGGGACGGCCAGGAAGGTGCTGTGAAACCTTTCGAAATCCGTGAAGACCTGAGCCTGCAGGTCGCTTTCATCGGGTAGTCTCATCCGCACGCCGCCGGAGGCGTTCCACCAACGCGTGTCGTTGTTCTCCATGATCTTGGCGTTGCTGCGGTTCTCGGTGAAGAAGCCTCCACGGAAGAATGCTTTCACGCGGTCGTTGGCGTCGTAATCCAGCTTGAGGTTGAAGTTGCGGTAATCGACGTCTGCTTTTGTGTCGACAAGGCCGCGATCCCTGTGAGACAGAACTGGAAAGCCGTCGGTATCGAAAGTGCTGCCTTCGAGAGCGGCACCGAGCTTGCCCCAGACGTCGCTGGCGAAAAAATCCACCTTTGGACTGTGAAGATTGCCGTACTGAGGCTTCAGGATGAGAGTTCGCCGCTGCGGACGGCTTGTAACAATGTTAATGACGCCGCCCATCGCATAGTTGCCATAAAGGCTCGAATTCGTGCCGTCAACTACCTCGATGCGATCGACGTTCATGAGAGGCACGCGAGTCCAGTACACCCAGCCGCCAAATGGGTCGTTGAACGGAACGCCATCAATCAGAACCAGAGTGCGGCTCACGCCGCTCGGCCCGACGCCCCGTAACGACACGCCCTGGGTTGTGGGATGCGCTGCCAGACTGCTGGTGCGGCGAAAGAGGCTGAAGGTGGGAATCTGACGCAAGACATCGTCGGCCACTACCGCCGGCGACTCCTTGATTTCTTCACTGCGGAGAACACTGATGCTTGCCGGCACGTCCCCTAATCGCTGTTCAGATCGGGTCGCCGCCACAACGATCTCATCGGTGAGCCCACCGAGCTCCAGCTGGATAACTTCTGTGCCCGTCCAGCGGGGGAAGACTCTCCGAAACGGAGCGAAACCCGGACTGTCCACCTGAACCTCAAATTCTGCGGGAAGGTCCAGTGGCAGCAGCGCCTCGCCGGCGTCATTGGTGGTTCTCTCCGTAGATGCAACTCTGATACGCGCGCCAGGCACGGATAAACCCTCGGGGTCCGTTACTCGCAGCGTCAGAGGCGACTGTAGAAGCAACAAAATAAGAAGTAGTGGCATGCGCGCTACCTTACAGAAATTCTGACGCCTGAGTCTAGGAAAACAGACTTCAATTGGTAGATCTGGGGACAGACTCCGAATTCCTGAAGTACGGAATTCGGAG
>CAMAWS010000118.1 GCA_945861845.1 Candidatus Sulfopaludibacter sp. SbA3
ACATTCAACGCTACTAAATCTTTACAAACGGGTATTTCAAACTCTGGATCTTCTGTTAAACTAACTCTAATAGTATCGCCAATTCCTTCTTGTAATAAGGTACCAATACCAATCGCACTTTTTATTCTTCCATCTCGTAACTAACTCGGGCCGGGTTATTTGCTGGCTGTCGTATCGCCGACAGCGGCATAGTACCCGGACTTTCCGCGAATGTTCAGCCGGGGCAAGCCTATCGGAGCGTTCATCTTCATGCTGAGCTTGCGCCACTTTCCGTCCTTCGCCTCGTTGGTTGACTTGTAGCCAAGTACGTACTGATTCTTCAACTCGACGGCGATCTTCATGCAGATGTCTTCGAGTTCGTAAACCGAATCCGGAAAGAAAGCGCGGCCGCCCGTGATTTCCGCAAGATCGTCAATCAGTGCGCGACCCGTCCGGCCGCTTC
This sequence comes from Candidatus Sulfopaludibacter sp. SbA3, assembly GCA_945861845.1. Classification (GTDB taxonomy): domain Bacteria; phylum Acidobacteriota; class Terriglobia; order 20CM-2-55-15; family 20CM-2-55-15; genus CAMBFR01. The sequence goes on from CAMAWS010000118.1 coordinate 443, forward strand.
CAAGCTGCGAGTTGAAGTCGCTCACGATGCCGATGGCATAAATCTGTACGTCCTGTTCCTTTACAAATTCTCTGACGTTCGAGAACGTGTAGCGGCTCCGATTGTCTTCACCGTCCGTAATGAGAAGCAGTGCCTTCTTGGGATTGTTTCCTTCCTTCAGTTTTTCAAGGCCCATGTAGACGGCGTCGTAAAGCGCGGTCATGCCTTTTGCCGGAGCAAAGATGAGCCTGTTCTGTATCTTTCCCGGATCGGATGTGAAGTCTTCGGATAGTTCGGCGCGATTGCTGAAGCTGATCAGGAAGTGCTCGTCGTCCGGACTGCCTGTCTTCAGGAATGTTGCGGCAGCGTCTCGCGCTTCCGAGATCTTGTCTTTCATGCTGCCGCTGACATCGAAAATAATGCCGAGGCTCAGCGCCGCATCTTCTGCGGAAAAATACTCGATTGTTTGTTCGACCTTGTCTTCCCAAATCTGAAAGTGTTCTTTGTCCAATCCCGTAACGTATCGATTCTGCGGGTCCGTCACGGTGACGTTTACCTGCACAAGGTCCACGTCCACTTTCAGGGTTTGTGGCGGCGCTGTCGGTTGGGGAGAATTCTGAGGCGGGGCGGTTTGATCCGCCTGTTGCTGAGCCGCGTATCCCGTCATCATGGCTGGAATCGCCAGAAGGACCAGCACAACTGCGATGATGCTCTTTTGTCGAGTCACTCGCCTATCTCCTTGCCGCAACAAGTCTAAAGTCGAATTCTTAAGGTGGGTGCCATTATAGGTAGCGCACCTGTAAGATGCAACGGTTGCCCCGGCGATATTTGCAGTTTTCGTGCCAAAGGCAATATGCTCTCCTGCATGGACCTGCCTTGTCCCCTGTTCTTGAGACCTTCCAACAGTCCACCAAGTTGAAAGAACTCCGTCGTGCGTTCCATGCTAATGTGAGGTGCGGTGGTCGATGACATTGGATACCGCTATAGCAATCATCCCTGCAAGATTCGATTCCACCCGTCTCCCCGGAAAGCCCGTAGCCGAAATCGCCGGAAAAACACTCATTGAACACGTGTATCGCCGAGTCGAGCAGGCCCGGCTTATCAACAGGATAGTCGTTGCTACTGACGACGACAGGATCGCCGAAGCGGTTAAGCGTTTTGGAGGCGAGATCGCAATGACGCGCCGCGACCACTCCAGCGGCACGGACCGGCTTGCCGAAGTCGCGGAGAAACTGGCTCCCGGCGCATTGGTGGTGAACGTCCAGGGAGATGAGCCCCTCATCGAGCCCTCGGTAATAGACCAGGCGGTGGCGGCAGCCCGGCTGGGTGATGCTGAAATTGTCACTTTGATGACTCGGCTGGACCCCGCGGTCAGGAACGACCCGAATCGAGTCAAGGTGGTGGCAGACCGGAGAGGTTATGCGCTTTATTTTTCACGATCCCCAATTCCGTCGGAAGGGACCTGTTTTCTCCACCTTGGTCTGTACGTTTACCGCGTGGATTTTCTGCGAAAATTTACAAAGCTGGAACGAACACCGCTGGAAATAGCGGAGCGCCTCGAACAATTGCGCGCGCTGGAACACGGGTATCGGATCCGGGTAGTCGAAGTGGAGAGCGATTCCTGGGGCATCGACACGTTGGCGGATCTGGAAAAGTTCCGCGCGTTCTTCTTGGAATCAACGAAATACGGGCGGTCATAGAAGGTGTGAATGAATTTCAGGCCAGCAAAGCTCCCCTCCTTGGTTAAGGAGGGGTGGACGCGACCTCAAGAAAATGCTGCGAAGCGATCCTTGATCAGGAGCGGACGGGGTGGTTGGTTCAAGAGATTCCTTGATCAACACCACCCCGTCTGTGCCGCTTCGGAGGCTTCGCGGCGTTTGCTTTCTGGCGCAGCCACCCCTCCTCATCTGAGCAGGGGAGTTAGGGAACCAGAAGCGGGGGAAGGGAACTAATGGATAAGAAGTACATCTTTGTGACCGGCGGGGTCGTATCTTCATTGGGAAAAGGTCTGGCCTCAGCATCGATCGGATGTTTGCTGGAAAGCCGCGGGTTCACTGTGAACCTCCTTAAATTCGATCCATATCTTAATGTCGATCCCGGCACAATGAGCCCTTACCAGCACGGCGAGGTCTTTGTCACCGACGACGGAGCCGAGACGGACCTCGATCTGGGCCATTACGAGCGCTATACCCACGCGGAGCTCACTCGGAAAAACAACCTCACGACTGGGCGTATCTACGAAACCATCATCCAGAAGGAACGCCGCGGCGACTACCTGGGAAAGACCGTGCAGGTCATTCCCCACGTCACCAATGAGATCAAGGCGGCAGTCCGCCGGGTAGCCGAGACCGTGGACATCACGATCGTCGAAATCGGCGGCACGGTAGGCGACATTGAGTCGCTCCCATTCCTCGAAGCCATTCGCCAGATGCGCCAGGAAGTCGGCCGCGAAAATAGTTTGTTCATTCATCTCACGCTCGTTCCCTACATCCCCACGGCGGGCGAGTTGAAGACAAAACCGACACAGCACAGTGTGAAAGAATTGCTCGAGATTGGTATCCAGGCCGATATCCTGCTTTGCCGAACCGACCGTTATTTGTCGCCCGAGATGAAGGCGAAAATTTCGCTTTTCTGCAACCTGTCCGAGAAGGCCGTCATCACGGCGAAAGACGTCGAGACCGTGTACGAGGTGCCCCTGGTGCTGAGCGCCGAAGGGCTCGACGAGCAGATTGTCGGCATGCTGCACCTGCCGCAGACCGAGCGCCGAATGCACGACTGGGAAGTGCTGATCGAGCGAGTGCAGAATCCGATCGACGAGGTAAACATTGGCGTCGTCGGCAAGTATGTCGAACTGGAAGACGCCTATAAGAGCCTTCGCGAAGCGCTGATCCATGGCGGTATTGCGCACAACCTCAGCACGAAAATTCATTGGATCGAAGCCGAGAGCCTGGAGAAGCTGGATGGCCCTGACAGTAAAGACAGCAAAGCACTGGCTGCGCGCCTTCGCCAGTTCGATGGAATCCTCGTTCCTGGCGGATTCGGCAAACGCGGCATTCCCGGAATGATTCGCGCCATCCAATACGCTCGCGAGGAAAAGGTGCCTTACTTCGGGATCTGCCTGGGCATGCAGTGCGCCGTCATCGAATACGCGCAGAACGTCTGCGGATTGAAGAACGCCAACAGCACGGAGTTCGAGTCGAACACGCCGAATCCGGTTATTTACAAACTGCGCGACCTGCTCGGCGTGGATACGATCGGCGGAACCATGCGGCTAGGCGCCTATCCTGCGGCGCTTCAGCACGGCTCGCTCGCCCAGCGAATTTATGAAGCGCCTGTGATTTCCGAGCGCCACCGCCATCGATACGAATTCAACCGAGCATTCGAGAAGGTTCTCACCGGCAACGGCCTGGTTATTTCGGGTATCTCGCCGGATAAAAATTTCGTGGAAATCGTCGAAATTGAGGACCATCCGTGGTTCCTGGCGTGCCAGTTCCATCCGGAATTCAAATCGAAGCCGCTGGCGCCGCACCCACTTTTCGCATCCTTTGTTAATGCGTCCTATGAGCATCGCCTGGCGCGAACAAAGGCAGGCCGTCTGGCGGTGAAGTGACAGACTCCCGGTACCGGATTCCCGATTTCAACCTCGATCTCGCCAGCGATCTCTTCTTAATTGCGGGCCCGTGTGTCATTGAGAGCCGCGAGCACGCGATCTTCATGGCGGAGGAATTGAAGAAGATCACGTCCGCCTGCAACGTGCCGTTTGTTTTCAAGGCTTCCTACGACAAGGCAAATCGCACGTCGATCAAATCGTTCCGCGGGCCGGGGCTCGAGGAAGGCCTCGACGTGTTGAAAGAAGTTCGCAGCCGCGTGAAAGTGCCCATCCTTTCCGATGTCCACGATCCTTCGCACGCGGCGCCGGCCGCGAAGGTCCTGGATATTCTCCAGATTCCGGCGTTCCTGTCCCGGCAAACCGACCTGATCTTTGCCGCCGCGGAGACCGGCAAGATCGTCAACGTGAAGAAGGGCCAGTTCCTTGCGCCATGGGAAATGAAGAACGTCGTGGACAAGATGCGCGAGGCCGGCAACGAGGCGGTCATGCTTACCGAGCGCGGCGCATCTTTTGGCTACAACAATCTTGTTGTCGATTTCCGGAGTTTTCCGATCATGCAGCGCTTTGGCTGCCCGGTTGTATTCGACGTGACCCACAGCCTGCAACTTCCCGGCGGACAGGGCCAGAGCTCGGGCGGCCAGCCCGAGTACATTCCGCACCTTGCGCGCGCCGGAGTGGCCGCGGGCGTGGATGGCCTCTTCATGGAAGTGCACGATAACCCATCGAAGGCCCTTTCCGATGGGCCCAACGCGCTGGATTTATCGTTGCTGGCAGGGCTCCTCACCCAACTGGTCGAGTTACGGAAATGCGTGAAAAAGAAGTAGAGCTCCTGGTGATGGATGTCGATGGCGTACTCACGGACGGCCAGATTGTCTGGATACCCATGCCCGACGGATCGTTCATCGAACCCAAGGCGTTCGACGTGACTGATGGCGGAGGCATTGTCATGTGCCGCAAAGCAGGCATCCGCACCGCGATCGTTTCGAATCGCAAGTCTCCGGCAATCGGCCACCGGGCTGAAGAACTGCTGATTGATCATGTCTACCTGGGAATCAAGGACAAGCGCGACGCGTTGAAGGATCTGCTGGGCAAGACCGGTGTCGTGGCCGAGCACGTGTGCTATGTCGGCGACGATCTTGTGGATATTGGAGTGATGGCGCGAGTTGGGTTTCCAGTGGCGGTTGCGAACGCGCATCCCGAGGTGAAATCCCGCGCCGCTTATGTCACCAGGGCGTCCGGTGGCCGCGGCGCGATCCGCGAAGTGGTGGAGCTTATCGTCAAGGCGCAGGGGAAGTGGGACGCGATCCTCAGCGAATTTACCGGCTGAAGAATCCCTCGTCGACTTTCACGTTGGCCGCCTTCACCTTGTTCTGAATCTGGGTGGTCACCTGCTCGGTATTTACTTTCGCTCGAATCGTGTCGCGCACGTCTGACAGCGCCGTTGGCTTCCGCTCGCTGACCCTCAGAATGTGGAAGCCGAACGGGCTTTCGATCACATCGCTCAACACTCCCGGGGCCAGCTGATAGGCCACCGACTCTACTTCCGGAACGAGCTGGCCCTTCGTAATGAATCCCAGGTCGCCGCCATTGGCCGCGCTTCCAGGATCCTGTGAGAACTCTTTCGCGATTTCCTCGAAGTTGGAGCCGTTGGCGGTAAGCTTGGTTTTGATCTCATCGATCTTTTTCCGTGCTTCATCCGCGGGAAGCGCGTCCGGAACATTCTGGCCGCGAATGGCCGGGCTATCGGCATTGATGATCAGGATGTGAGAAAGCCGGACTTCCTGGTAGTCGGCCTCGTTGGCTTTGTATGCGGCCTCGATTGCCGCGTCGCTGACCTGGTTGGTTTCCGCAATCACCTTGTTGTACTCGTTACTGATGATGTTGTTCGTGTAGAAATCGAGGATCGCGCGCGTGCCTATTTCTTTGTCTACTCCGCGCGCGCGTGCTTCGGCCGCCATGACCCACATCTCGATGACTTCATCGAGGAACTTGCGCCGATTTTCAGAAATGGAATAAAAGGCGCGTGCCTGATCGGGCAAGGTTGCCAGGATGGCGTCGAACTGCTGCGCCGTAATGGACCAATCCCCGGTGGAGGCGATTACCCGGGTGTCGGTGGATTGTTGAAAAGGAGCGGCTGCAAGCCACAGTACCAGTGCGTATAGGGGTAATGTCGTCGTCATAATGCCCGTCAGCATATACGACTTTCCCGGAAAATCGACTTAGAAAATAGGCCGCTCATAGGCTACCTGTGGGCACGGGGCTTCAGCCCCGTGCCAAGATCCAGAATGATTTCATGTTTGATCTTTGCACGGGGCTGAAGCCCCGCACCCGCAGGTAGCCTTATCGTTTACGGTTACCTTTGCTCGCGTCCGCGGCCAGCGGGTCCACCGGGACCGCCCGGCCCGCCGGGACCGCCAAGTCCCAATACAGGGGCGCCGGCGGCAATCAGGCTATCCAGCGTCTGCTGTTGCGTTCCAGTCAGCAGCTTCTTCAGTTCGGTGAGAAACCAATCCCGTTCCGCTTCCATCTTTTTCTGCGAAGCCCGCAGCGCGATCGCAGCCTGCCCGACAGTCGTCGGATTCGGCGATGCGGCATCCAACTGTGCGTCCAGCGCCTGCCGGCCCTGCGCGATCTCTGTAAAGAGCGCTTGCGCCCGTGTCTGCCGCGTCGTCATCAAGGCCTTGATCGCTTCGAGTTGGGCGTCTGTGAGGCTCAATGCCGCTTTAAGGGCACCACCCGGATCCCGTTCCGGCCGGCCCTGCTGGCCCTGCCGGCCCTGCTGGCCTTGTGGTCCCTGCGGTGTACCGGCTGGTGGCGTTATTCCCGCCGGAGGCCCACCCGGCCGGCCCCGCTGCGCAAACACTGCTGTCGTCAAGACTGTTGCCATTACTACTGCGATCAAGATTCTCTTCATGTTTTCTCTCTCCTCGTTCGGAAAATTTGTGTTCCGGATAGTTGGACACATTTCGTGGGAAGGGTTTTGTTAATTGATGTAAAACCTCCCGGCCCTTTGCGCGCAGGTTAAAATCGCGCAATGATCCGTCTGCTTCTTTTCCTGTTCCTTGCCGCGCAGTCCGGAAACCCGGCCTACCTGACTCGGGGTGACGCCATCCAGGCGCGCCATAGCCGATACGTCGAATTGCTGCAGGAGTTTCGTGCCTCGTTGCTCACTCGGATTCGGATGGAAGCGCCGCAACTGGAACAACGGCTCGACGAATCCGCCGCTGTGACGACCTACGGCTACCAGGTGGTTCCCAAGCTCCTACCGGATCCGCCAAGGCCGGAAACTTCAGGACCGATCACTCCCGGACGGTACAGTTGGCCGCGCACCGAAGGGCTTTATGGCACAGAGTAACCGCTGGCCGACGGTTTACATTTGGATGTGGCCGCGCACGCAGCCCGGTTTCCTTCAGACGGAGGAGTGCTCACGACCGCTTCGAATGTGACTTATGCCATGGCAGGGCGTTACATCGCGCTCGGACCCGCAGGAATCACGCGCACGACACTGGCGCACGAGTTCGGTCACATTCTGGGTTTTAGTGACGCCTACATGCGCGGTTTTCGGGACCTCGGCGAAGACGGCTATGAAATCCTAGAGCTTGTGCCGAACCCGGACGACATTATGGCGGCCCCTGGGATCGGCCGCGTGCAACAGCGGCATTTTGAAGCTCTGATATCGGTTCCCGGTGAACCCGCTTGCCATCCGCCACCGTTCATCATATATATAAGGAGCCTGCCGATCTGTAGCTCTAAGCGGGAGTAATTCAGCGGTAGAATGCCAGCTTCCCAAGCTGGACGTCGCGGGTTCGATCCCCGTCTCCCGCTCTTTGAATCATTGGTTTAGCGGCTTCAATTTTCGGCATAGTTTCCATTACTTCCGTTAAGCGACAGTTTCCTTCTGATAGGCTCTTCCGGCTTTTCCAACCGTTATTGTTAATCCCTCGCGACGTGGCGGACTTGGGCGAGGTCCTAAGCTGTCCGGATCAAAAGCTATAAGTTTTGTACCAGACACTTTAAGGACGGGAATTCAAGCGGTGATCAACCGCATGTCTTCCAACTCGTTTTACCTGAAGAATTGGGCCATTGTGTTGGTTTCGGCCCTATTTGCTCTAGATGCGCTCGACGAGCAAAGAAGTTTTATATATCTCGCTTATTACCCAAGCCTAGCCTGCTGGATTCTCGACGCATATTTTCTGCAGCACG
>CAMAWS010000119.1 GCA_945861845.1 Candidatus Sulfopaludibacter sp. SbA3
TTCGCCTGAGCAGGAAGGGCAGAAGTAGTTAGAAGCAGAAAAAGGCAGAAAAACAAAAGGCGCGGTCGCAATGACCGCGCCTTTTGTGAATCGGGCCGATTAATTCGTTACTGTTATTGAGGTACTACGTCTTCTGCCGCGGCAGTGAATACCTGTTTGCCGTTAGCAAAGGTCACGCGGCCGCCGGAAGCGTTGGTCGTCCCGTCCTTCGCGCGAAAGCCTTCAACCTTCACAACGTCGCCAGGCTTCATGATGTCCTTGCCGATGCCTCTCCTGGTCAGCATTCCCGGAGGGCCACCGGAGAAGCCCCACGTCGTTATTTTTCCATTCGCTTCCTTCACATCCACATAGAACCAGATGTGAGGATTCATCCACTCAATTCGTTTGAATGTGCCTGTAATCGTAATCGGCTTGTCCTTGTCGAATTCTGCCGTAAAAGCGTGGTGAGCCGCGACCGGCCCAGCGCTTAACAGCAAACCGAAGCCGCCTGCGAATACAGCCGCTAAAGTTCGCTTCATCTTGTTGTTCCCCCTCAGAGGTTTTGATTGATTGTCCAAAGGTAGTCTACCGACTTCAAAGGAACCAAATTTCGACGATCTTGGCAAGGAATATCTTGCAAAGTGACGAAGGATCGCATGCTGACCGCGGGCCATTGGAACCCGTAATAGTTCCGGTGACGTTGATCGAATTCAGTGCACGTGCACTTTCGCTTTGAATCGCTGAATTGGAAATCGGTCAACGTCACCCGAATTACAGTTCCGAAAGCAGGCTCTTCCAGCTTGCCAGCTCCTGTTCGGGAGCAAAACGCGGCTGCAGTTTCCGGACGAACTCATTCAGCGAGCCGAGAAAGCCTGGGTCGGTTTCGGCCCGATTCAGTAGCTCGGCAAGCTTCCCTGTGTCGCCGACGGGGAAATATCCGGGATAGCCGACGTCAAGCATGCCGATATTCCCGGGAATATCCGAACACAACGCCGGAACGCCACACACCACGGACTCGCTGATCGCGTTTGCGCCGCCTTCCATCTTCGACGACAGAACGAGCAGGCGGGAACGCGCCAGCAACTGTGCCGCGCCTTCGTGAGACAGTTCGCCGAGCCATCGGTATCTCGGGTTCGTCCGCTCCTCCGAACGCGCCGCCTCTTCCCATGTTGCGTCCATAGCGCGCCCCGCGTGCAGCACTCGGACCTTTGATGAAACCGGCAGCCGGCGCGAAGCCTCGGCCGCACGAAGCGGGTCCTTGACGTCACGCAGATGAGCCAGTACGCAAACGTCAAAGCAGTTGTCTTGTGGTTGCCCGCGCGTGGCGGCAACAGACGACTGATAGATCACGCGTGTTTTTGCCCGGGCCGATTCGTCGAGCTCCTGCAGCGCCGCACGCTGCAGGACAACGATTCGGGTTGCCAGGGAAACGGAGTCGCGCGCCTCGGCGTTGCCGGGCAAGTCGCCGTAGAGATCCGTTCCAGTGAGGCCAAGAACGACGGGGCCCGGAAATGCTGCAATGGATGAGTGGCTGCGGCGGGCGTGGAGGGCAATGAGCAGCTCGAAGTCTTTACCTGATGATCCGGTCCAATCCGTGGCTACTGAAACGTCGTGGCCAAGCTTGCGAAATATTTCGGCCCACCGGACTGCCGTAATGCTGTTTCCACGCGTGGAATCCAGCGGCTCGGGCGAGACGATCAGAGCGCGCATGTTCGGAATCCGGCCCAGATGTCGCGCCGGTCGGGAGTATAGAAGTTTCGGTATGCCGTGCGAATCAGGCGCGAGCGAGTGGACCAGGCGCCGCCGCGCAGCGTCTTGTGCGTCCGGAACCAGGGACTCGAGTACTCCTTGTAAGGATCTTCGGAGAAACCTTCATAAGGAAGAAAATCGCTCGACGTCCACTCCCACACATTGCCGATCATCTGGCGGCATCCGTAAATCGAATCGCCATTCGCAAAGCTCGCCACATCGCAGCAGCCTCCGGCGGACCAGTCGAGATTTGCCGAAGACCTGTTGCTTCCGGTGGCCGCGACTTCCCATTCGAATTCCGTGGGCAGGCGCCGGCCCGCCCATTGGCAGTAGGCGTCGGCCTCGAACCAGGAAATGTTTGCCACCGGGCGATGCGGTTCAATCGGGACCCAGCGATCGAAGTGACGGCGCAGCCAGCCGCCTTGCGGATCCCGCTTCCAATAGCCGGGATGCTTTGCGCCGGTGGCATCCAGGAAGTTGGCGTACTCGGACTGCGTCACTGGCGCCCGAGCGATTCGAAACGCCGGTATCTCCACGGTGTGCGCCCATTTTTCATTGTCGAAGATGAAGCCGGCGCCCGCCGTTGAGCCTATCGTGAAGGTCCCGCCCGGAACCGTCACATCCCCCGGATGCGGGCCGGACGAATAATCCGCGTTCCCGGCATTTACGGGCAATGGATAGCCCAGCGTCTGTCGCGTGATGGTGAACGCCTCATCGTGCATGTCCTCATGGAAAACCGAGAGGAGAATGAAATAGATGTCGCGTTCGCCGAGGTCCTCGCTGTCGATGCGGTCCAGGACGCGGTCGCGAACGGCCTCGATATAGTCGATGGTCGCCGGCCGCGACGGCAACGGCAGGTCCCATCGCGTATCGTGCGGGATCTTTGCCGAGTCGTACAGGGCGTCGGGATTGGGAACGAGCGGTGTGAGGCCGGCGGCATGACGAAGCACCCAGTATTCATGGAAATAGGCTGCGTGGCCGATTTCCCACAAAAACGGGTTGATCGTGCGCAGCAGCGGCGGGCGAAACTGCTCGTCCGACAGGTCGCGAACAAGTGCCAGCGTGCTTGCCCTCGCATCAATAACCCATTTCTTGAGCGTTGTACGATCCATTAGGTTTCCTCAAGCTCGGCCCATCGGGCGTAGAGACCATCGACCGTCTTCTGCGCAGTCTCCAATTCCGTGGCGGCAGCTTGAAGCGCGAGGCCATCGCTCATGATTGCGGGATCTTCCAGCGCGGCCCACTTTGCCTGAACCTGCGCCTCGGCATCGGCGATTCGCTGCTCAATGGTGGCGTAGTCGCGGGCGTCCAGGTACGACATCTTCTTCGAGCCGGGCGCTCGCTGCGGACGTGGCGCCGCCGGCCGCACCGGCACGGGGCGCTGCCGGACCTGCCACTCGTCCCACTGTGAATAATCCGCAAAGCGCTCTATGTTGCCGAACCCGTCGAGTCCAAGGACGACCGTCGAGACCCGATCCATCATGTATCGATCGTGCGTCACCAGGACCAGTGCGCCACGATACTCGAGCAGGCTTTCTTCGAGCACTTCCAGGGTGGGAATATCCAGATCGTTTGTCGGTTCGTCCAGCAACAGCACGTCCGCAGCCTGAAGCATAAGTTGCGCGATCAGGACGCGAGCGCGTTCACCGCCCGAGAGTTTGCCGACCGGTCGGTCGAGGTCGTCGGCCGAAAAGAGGAATCGCGAGGCCCACGCTGCGACGTGAATCAGGCGGTCCTGGTAAACCACCGCATCACTGTCGGGCGCGAGCGAGCGCCGTAGCGTGACCTCCGGATCGAGCGTGCGGGTCTGGTCGAAGTAGACCATCCTCAGGTGCTCCGCCCGGCGGATCTCCCCGCGCGTTGGTTGGATTTCACCCAGCAGAAGCCGCAGGAGCGTGGTCTTGCCGCTGCCGTTCGGTCCCACCAGGCCGAGGCGCGAGCCCGACTTCACTGTGAAGTCCAGGTTTTCGAACAGTGTTGGAGGGGTTCGACCGCCAATGGCATAGCCGACGTGGTCCAGCTCGATGAGCTGTTTGGTCCTGCGATCCGTGGCTGAAAACTCGATGCTGGCGGTGGAGGTCCGCGTGCGCGAGTTCAAATCCGCGAGCTCGCCTATCAGGTCCTGGGCCTTGCCGATCTGCGCCTTGGACTTCGACCTCCGCGCCTTGGCCCCGCGGCGCAGCCATTCGATTTCGGCATGGACACGGTTTTCAAGGGCGTCCTGATGCTTTTCCTGCGCATGAAGGTACGCTTCCTTGGCCTCGAGGAAGCTGGAGTAAGTGCCTTTCACGCGCAGCAGCCCGTTCGAGTAGGCACGATGAAGTTCGACGACTTCGGTGGCGACGTTTTCGAGAAGGTAGCGGTCGTGGCTGACGATCACGCATGCGAAAGAAGCGTTTTGCAGAACGGTTTCAAGCCACTTGATGCCGGCAAGATCCAGGTGGTTTGTGGGCTCGTCGAGCAGCAGGATGTCGGGGGCGCGGACAAGGCCTTCGACGATCGCCAGCCGCTTGCGCCATCCGCCGGACAGTGAAGACGCTTCGGCATCGAGATCGGTGAAGCCCGCGCGGCCCAGGATCTCGGGCGAGTTTCCGGCAATGGAGCCGACTGTCTGGCCCGGGGCAAACTCGGAGACCTGCCCGACCAGGCTGAGCCTGGTGTGCCTGCGGATGGAGACTTCACCGCTGTCGACAGCCATTTGCCCCGCAAGAATCGCCAGCAGCGTGGACTTGCCGGACCCGTTGGGACCAATGAGCCCGATCCGGTCTCCTTCAGACACCGTGAACGCAATGTCCTTGAAAAGCGGAGCAGGTCCGAACTGCTTGGATATCCCCTGGGCGTTAATAATCGGCGGTATGCACCCTTGAGGATAACGCGGGTTGGAAATCTATTGGAAATTAGCTGTTGGATAATTGCGAAGTCGCGCACGCAAGAATGGAAATAGACGATTTCAGAGAAGTCCTTCCCCAGTAGTGTAGTCGAGTGATCATTCATTCGTGGCAAAGACCGAATATCGAGGGTGGGTAGTCGGGAAGTAAAGTCCTCGCGCCTTTGAATATCCCAGCGATGTAGAATTGACGCACCAAAGCAGGAGAACGAACCATGACCGGAATACAATTCATCACTGACGAAAAAGGACGAAAGACCGCGGCTGTTATCGATCTCAAGAAGCACAAGGACCTGTGGGAGGACATCCAGGATGTCCTTGTTTCTCGATCGCGTGGTCATGAAAAAAGCATTCCCATCGGCAAGGTAAAGGCAGACTTGATCCGGCACGGAAAACTGCGTGGCTAAGTACGCAGTTGCGTTAAAGCCAAGTGCAAAGAAGGAATTGGAAAGTCTCTCCTCGAAATTGATTGCGCGTATTATTCCACGTCTTGAAAATCTGGCCGACGATCCACGCCCCCATGGATGTAAAAAGCTCAAGGGTGGTGACAATGAATGGCGCATACGTATCGGCGATTACCGCGTGGTATATGAAATTGATGACACGAAATCTTCCGTAGAAGTAACACGTGTACGTCACCGGGGAGAGGTTTACCAGCCTTGAACGGCTGAATATTCCCGGCACATCCTAAGTTAAGGATCGTAAATTTAAAGAGGGTGTTGCAGCGCGGAGTTTCCAGGATCAGCGGTTCCGCAGATCTGTATAACGCGATTATGTCCCAGCGCTGGGAAATCCGGGGTCCGCAGGCCTGGGTGTTCTTGGACGCGATCGTTCGCTACGCCACATTTCGTAATTTGCGATGCGGTGGTCCTCATAAGTTCGGTGAGGCGGCAACACGGGAGCTGGCAGTGTACTGCCGGTGCGGCTGCCGGATGCGAGTGTCCTCTGTTTTCTTCTAACGCACTGGCACACGCTGCTTCAGTTCTTCGAACCAGTTGAGAGTGACCGAAATTTGATCGGCCGGGGCCTTGCCGGAATCCGTCGCGGACTGAGGCAGCATCACAATGAATTGTTTGCAATCGGGGGTAATGTCATAGGAGCGTGGGCCAGTGGACAAGATTCCATCTATTGGTAAACGTGTCGCCTTTTGAAACGCGAAGGTGGGCTGCGTCTGAACATCGACCGCCACGATTTGCCGCGCTGAACCCAAAGTCGTATAGAAGAGCTGCCTGCCATCGGGCGACCACAGGGGATGGTCGCCCCCGGCCGTAGTGACCTGAAACTTGGCTCCGGTGACTTGAAACGGCTGTACGTAGACTTCGTTTCGGCCAGATTCGGGAGATTTATATGCAATCCACCGTCCATCAGGTGAGACGCTGGGGTCACCGGCGGGCGCGGCAATGAGCGGCCTGGATTTGTGATCCATCATCGATAGGGCGGCGATGCCGGCGCTGGCCCCGGGAAGGTTGTAGATCAATTCCTTTCTGTCCGTCGACCAAAACTCAGATTGTGGAGTGATGCCGGGTTCGAACTCGGCCAGTAGTTCTTCCGATCCAGTGCCATCCGCCGGCTGCCAGAACAGCCCCGGATTCCCATCGCGAGAGGACGTGAATACGATGCGCTGACCGTCCCCGCTCCAGATCGGACGTCTACCGTCCCTGAACGTCAAACGGCGCATCGGGACAGCGCCGGCGAGGTCGTATACCCAAATGTCACGCGAGTCATTGCTGACATCTATTTCTACCGCCAGTTGCTTGCCGTTCGGGGAAATTCGGGGTTGCGTATAGTTCTTTGGTGGAAGACTGAGAGGAGTTCGAACTCCATTGCGGTCAGCGAGCGCAAGGTTAACACCGCCAATACGCAGTTCTTCAGGCAAGTAGATCATGGAACCATTGTTTGAAAAGCTGAAGGACCCTCCATCGTTAGTGCTTCTTATACCTTCAACGATCGGTACAGGACTGCCCGTGAGTTGCAGTTTCGCTGCATCAAATGGGGCGGCGAGCAGGGTCGCGCCGAGCGCATAGACAAGGTGACCGGTCGGAACGTAACGCGCGTACCTCCCTCCATTGATCAACACCTTGCGGTCGCCGGATTTCAGCGACTGGACCACGACCTGCCCCTCCCCTGCGCTCAGCGTAAACAGCAACGCGTCGCCACCGGGAAGGACCTGCGGGCTTGCGAAGAGTTCTATGCCCTTTGGAGCGACGACGGTTTCCGGCTTACCGCCACTATCAGAAACGCGCAAAATACCCTTCCGGCCCTGGCCGAAATAGATAAAACCGTCCGACGACCAACTTGCGCCCGATAAATTATCCGCATCGCAAAGCGTGACCGCGGCGCCGCCAGAAATCGCAATCTTCTTAAGCTTTTTTTCACTCGGGGCATAAAAGCTCAATGATTGGCCGTCCGGTGAGAAGATCGGCCTGTTTGCAAGCGCGGTTCCCGGAATCGGCCGCGGTGTCATGTTCGCCATCGATCGCAAGTAGAGCTGGTCGGCTCCTGCGTAGACGAACTCTGTGCCATCCGGAGAGATTGCCGGCATGCCTACGTTATTGAAGATCTGACCTTCCGGAAGCGCGACCGCGAATCGGGTAACAGCCGCAATCGGCGGGAATGGTTCGAACTGATGGATGGCGCCGCCGGTAACCAGACTGGCGATCACCCCGGCGGCGATTGCGGTCCCCGCGAAGGGGATCGCGCGTTTCCACAGCGGGCGCTGTGCAGCCCGTCCGGTTTTGACGAACGCGCCTTCTGCGATGATTCCTTCGATCTCCACACGCAGATCGCCGACGGCCTGCCATCGGCGCTTCGGATCTTTCTCCATGGTCCGGCGCAGCAGTTGCGCGATTCGCGGACTCACGTTCGGCGGCAGCAGATTGAGATCCGGGTCGCGTGCGAGCACCGATGCGAGAACATCCGATACGGTCTTGCCCTGAAATGCCTGCCGTCCGGTAAGCATCTCGTAGAGCACGCAGCCGAATGAGAAAATGTCCGTGCGCCGATCCGTCTTATCGCTCTCGCCGCGCGCCTGTTCCGGCGACATGTAGGCGGCTGTGCCCAGGATCACGCCTTGCATGGTGGCCGCCATGCTGATCGTGGGCGACTGCGATAAATTCACGGCGGCCGGATGCGCTTCATAGGCCTTCGCCAACCCGAAGTCGAGCACCTTCACCTGCCCCTCCGGCGTGACCTTTAAATTTGCGGGCTTGAGATCACGGTGGATGATGCCTTTCTCGCCGTCGTTTGCCGCCTCCAGCGCCTCGGAAATCTGCCTGGCGATCCCGAGCGCTTCCTCCACCGGAATCGGACCGCGCTTGATACGTTCGGCAAGCGTCTCCCCGGGCACCAACTCCATGACCAGAAACTTCCGATCGCCGGATTGTTCGATTCCGTAAATCGCGGCGATGTTGGGATGATTCAGCGAGGCCAACACGCGAGCTTCGCGCTCGAATCGGGCTGCACGTTCGGTATCGTGGATGAAGGCTTCGGGCAGTAGCTTGATCGCGACGCTGCGGCCGAGCTTGGAGTCTGTGGCTTGATAGACGTCGCCCATGCCGCCAGAACCCAGATGGGCCGTGATTGTGAAGTGTGCGAGCTTTGTTCCGATCAT
>CAMAWS010000120.1 GCA_945861845.1 Candidatus Sulfopaludibacter sp. SbA3
AAATACACGTATATTAGGACTTAATGAAAGCAAATCCAGGCGGGCAAATTGATCTCAATGCGGTAATTGGTCGGGAGGGAATCATCCAGATCCTATGGGAAACCGTCGAGCAACAGAGTTTGGTCATCACAGCTGAGCGGCGCATCGGAAAAACTACGGTGATCAAAAAAATGAGGCACGAGCCCGTGGCGGGTTGGGTGCCGGTCTTTCAGGACTTGGAGCGCTGTCATTCTGCTGCGGAGTTCGCCATGGCCGTTTACAAAGAGATCCACCAGTTCCTGAGCCAGAAGGGCAAAGTCACACGAAGGGCGAAGGAATTCTTTACGGCAATGGGAGGCGTGGAGGTCGGCGGCTTGTTCAAACTCCCAGAGAAAGCCGGCACACAGTGGAAAGATGTGCTCACTCGAGCCGTCGAGGATCTGATTCACGAAAACGACGTTTCAGGCACGAAGCTACTGTTTCTGTGGGACGAGATGCCCTTCATGCTGGCCAACATCCGCGACCGCGAAGGGGAGCAAACGGCGATGGAGGTGCTCGATCTCCTGCGCGCCTTGCGCCAGACGCATGGCGGGCTGCGGATGGTTATCACCGGTTCCATTGGCCTCCATCACATCCTCTCTTCATTAAAAGAGAAAAACTATGGCAACTCGCCGGTGAACGATATGGCCGCGATTGATGTGCCGCCGCTGGACCAGTCCGACGCCATAAAGCTGGCCGGGTTGCTCGTCGAAGGCGAGACCCTGCCGTCGCCAGACCTGGAGGCTGCTGCCGATGCAATTGCCCGTGAGGCGGACTGCTTTCCCTTCTACATCCACCACATCGTCAAGGCTTTGAAAATCCGCGGCCTTGATGCGACACCCGAAAACGTTGCTCAGGTTGTGGCCTCGCAGTTGGTAGATGCGAACGATCCCTGGGAACTTCTTCATTACCGGGAGCGCATCCCGATCTACTATCGCGAAGACCAAAAGGCGGTCTTCCTGATTCTCGATGAATTAGCCAGCAGGACGGGCACAGCTACGGTGAACGAATTGCTCGCCATGCTCAAAGGCGCGAGCGCTTTCGACGATCGGGAGCGCTTGCTGCGTCTTCTCTCGCTGATGGAGCGCGATCACTACCTGAAACGGGATGAAGACGGGCGCTATCGCTTTCGATTTCCGCTGATCTGCCGCTGGTGGACAATCAACCGGGGCCTATGAAAACGGACAGCTCAGACACCGGCGAGCGAGCGAGCGGTCGTAAGACGATTTGGGTTTTTACTCCCAGCCGCACTGATCCAAAGGACCTGGAGTTCATCCTCGTTCAACGCCAGAAACTCCTGCAGGACGCAGTGGAACGGGTCCGTGAGAGCGCCCTCACCGATCACAAGCACCATCTGCTTTTCGTCGGTCCCCGCGGGTGTGGAAAAACCCACCTCGTTACGCTGATGGTCAGCCGCCTGAGTGAAGAAGGCGAACTCGCGGACCGTTTGCGAATTGCCTGGCTCAACGAGGATGAGACCTGCACGACGCTGCTCGAACTGTTCTTCAAAATTCATTTAGCTTTAACGAAGCGCTATCCCGATGAATTCCGCGAGGACTTGCTCGATGCGGCGTATGACATGAAGCAGGATGCCGCTCTGGAGTTCGTGTGTAAGCACCTGCTCTCGTCTCTCCGTTCCCGGACGCTTCTGGTGGTGGCTGAGAATCTCGATGCCATCTTTGAGGGGCTTGGTAATGTCGGCCAGAACCAGCTCAGAGCCTTCATTCAGGAGAACCCAAAGCTCTCCATCGTCGCCACCGCGCAGCGGTTGGTCGAAGATCTGTCCAACCGAACCAGTCCCTTTTTCGGCTTCTTCCAGACCGAGCATCTCAAGCCGCTCAATGTCGAAGAGGCGACTGAATTGCTCCAGAATATCGCTCGACTGAATGAGAAAGGCAGCGTCGTGGAGTTCCTCTCTACTAGCCGTGGACGCTCCAGAGTCCGGGCGCTCCATCACCTGTCGGGAGGCAATCACCGCATTTACATCGTTCTCTCGCAGTTCATCACCCGTGACAGCATTGACGCCCTCCTGGGGCCGTTCATGAAGATGGTGGATGAACTCACGCCCTACTATCAGGAGCGGATCCGCTGGCTGCCTGCGCTGCAGCGAAAGATCGTCGAGTATCTGTGTGGTTGCGAAGGCACCGTGCCGGTCAAAGAGATCGCCAAAAGACTCTTTGCCACTCCGCAAACCATCTCCAGCCAACTGCAGGACCTCCGGGAGAAGGGCTATGTCGAGGCGAATCAGCGCGGGCGCGAGTCCCTCTACGAAATCAGCGAGCCCCTGATGCGCATCTGCGTCGAGGTGAAGGACAACCAGCGCCATCAACCGCTCAGGTTACTCGTGGACTTTCTCCGCGTCTGGTATGACGATCAGGAACTGAAACAGCGCCTAGGGAAGATGGAGCCTGGCTCCGCATCCTGTACGTATCTGGAATCTGCCATCCAGAGAAACCGCGCCGAAGGTAATTTGCGGAAGCAGTTGTTTTTCGAAGACCTCCACTTGTCCCTGCCTGGGAAGTTGAACCCGAAACTGTGGGATCGTTTCAGTCGGGGATTGACGAATCTGCCGGAGGGGTTGCTTCTGGCGATGAAAAGCCTGACTGATGGCAACGAATCCGAGGCTATCCTTTGTTTGGATGATGCCATTGCGGAAGAACCCACCTTATCCGGCAAAGCGGACATCCTCCTGTTCCGAGCTCAGATTCACTCAGCATCCGGCGACCGCGGGAAGGCACTCGACGACTACACGGCGGTGATTGAGCTCTCGGGCGCACCGGTCAAGCAGGTCGCCATGGCACTCTTCAATCGCGGCATCGCCCACGGCCGGGCGGGCGAGACGCAGCGTGCCATCGACGACTGCACGGCGGTGATCGGGCTGTCCGGGGCACCGGTGGAGCACGTCGCCATGGCGCTCTATTTGCGCGGCTATACCCACGGCCGGGCGGGCGAGACGCAGCGTGCCATCGACGACTGCACGGCGGTGATCGGGCTGTCCGGGGCACCAGTGGAGCAGGTCGCCATGGCGCTCTATTTGCGCGGCGTCACCTATTACCAAAAGAGCCGGAAGCAAGAAGCGCAGTCGGATTTTGAAGCATTGATCCGCGTTCCGGAGGCTCCTGTGGAAAATGTAGTGGATACTCATTTCGTTCTCTCAGAACTTCACTTTAGCGAGGGCAGATGGAGCGAAGGCTTTCAGGCGCTTGAGGCGAGTCTGGAATGGGGCGCGAAGGCTCAACCGGCCTATCGTGAAGTTGCGACCGATTTGATCGATGTGTTCTTCTCCGGAGGGCTGAGCCCGGAGGGCCGACGCGACAAAGTGACCGACCTGCTCCGCATCTACCACAAGCATCAGGCTCTGCCTGTGCTGGGCGAAGCCGTCGTCCAACACATCGGCAATGTCTTTCGCGCCGGGGAGCCATTTCCATCGGCCGACAATCTTGAGGGGTGGGCTTCGGCCTTTGAGCGAGCGGCTGAAAGTGTTCCTGACTTTCGCCTTTCCGTCCGACTGCTTCGAACGGGTGTCGACTACCTCAAAGCTGGCGGAAAGGATCCGGGGATCCTCCTCGATCTGACGTCCCCAGAACGTGCGATTCTAGAACAGTCGCTAGGGCTTGCTGAAAAGGAGCAAGCGAAATAGCGACATATCATCTACAGCGCAACGGTTGGGGAAAGCGCGAGGATTCGCGACAACGTTTGTTCAACCGCGGGGAGAAGTTCAGGCCTCGAGGATTACAACCGCGCAGGAAACAAGCTGATCGTGGGTGAGCGAGACATGAAATCGGTTGGAGCCCAGCGAACTGGCTCGAGCGAGAGCTTCGGCATAGAGGTGTAGCTCGGGCTTACCCGACGCAAGCCTTTCGACTTCGACATCCTTCCATTTCACGCCGGCAGCCCATCCCGTGCCCAGGGCTTTGAAAGCGGCTTCCTTTGCGGCGAACCGTGCGGCGAAGTGGATTGCCGGATGCGCGCATTTCTTGCAATACGCGATCTCTTCTTCTGTATATATTCGGTTAAGGAAACGGTCGCCGAAACGCTCAATGGATTGGGCGATGCGCTCGTTTTGTATAACGTCGATGCCGATTCCCGTGATCATTGAAATTTCATGTTACAAGTAAAGCGCGAATCAAACGTAACTTTCCTGAGGTCCGAGGCGCTCGATCGGATCCCTGGCATCGTGCATGCATTTTCCACGCGCAGGGCCGATCGCACCGACTTCACGCTGGGTTCGAGCTCCTCGACCAATCCAATCATTAATATAAACCGGGTCCGGCTCCTTGCGGTGGCCGGAACGGCTGGCTGGCCGGTCTTATGGCTCAACCAGGTGCATTCGGCAATCGTGCAGGATGTGGACGATACCTCGGCGGCTAACGAACCGCTCGAAGGCGATGCGTCCGTGACTGCCGTGCAAGGAATTGCGCTCGCCATTCAAACCGCCGACTGCGTGCCCATTCTTATTGCGGACCGCAATGCCCGGTGTGTGGCTGCGGTTCATGCCGGCTGGCGCGGGACGGCGGCGCGTATCGTACAAAAGACCGTTGAGCGAATGGCCGAAAAGTTCGGCGTGGACCGTCGCGACTTATTCGGTGTTATCGGCCCTCATATCGGGGTGTGCTGCTACGAGGTTGGGGAAGAAGTAGCGTCCGCCTTTACTGTAGGCGCGGTCTATGACAGCGCATATCCCAAACCGCATCTAAACCTTGCGGAAGCCAATCGAAGCCAGCTGGTCGAATCCGGCGTTCCGAATGACCAGATTGAAGTCTCCTCGCTCTGTACTCGCTGCCGTGAAGATCTTTTCTTTTCCTATCGGCGCGACGGTAACAAGGCGGGCCGGATGCTCTCGATTATCGGAATTGCTCCATGAAGGCGCGCGCAACCCTGGATCGCGTCTTATCGAAAGCCGGCATCGCTTCGCGCACGACAACGCGCGAATGGATCGAAAACGGCCGCGTGAAGGTCAACGGAAAGGTCGTTCGTGATCCGGATCACTGGGTCGAACAGGGTAAGGACGTTGTTCACCTGGACGGCCGGCGTATAAAGGCCGAAAAGAAAATTTACGTCGCCCTCAACAAACCCACCGGCGTGATCACGTCTCATGGCGACAATCAGAATCGGCCGACCGTTTACGACTACGTCAAACAACTCGATCGCTGGCTCATTCCGGTCGGCCGGCTGGACATGGATACCTCGGGGCTCATCGTCCTTACCAATGACACCGATTTCGGCGAGGCCTTGCTGAATCCCACGACCGGGATACCGAAGACCTACTATGTCAAGGCCGCGGGCGTGGTTTCCGACTCCCAGTACTTTGATCTGGCTTACGGGCTAGATATCGGAAGAGGCGAACGGTCGGGCCCTTCCGTAGTGCGCGAAGTTCGCGCGAGCCCGAAATATACATGGATGGAGCTGACGATTACGGAAGGCAAGAATCGCCAGGTGCGGCGTATGTGCGAGGCAATCGGCCATGTCGTGTTGAAACTCGTTCGTATTCGCATCGGCGGATTCAGTCTTGGCGATATTCCGGTGGGCACATTCAAAATACTGGATGCGAAGGACTTGAAAAAGCTGTTGTCGCGCTGAGAGATGCCTTTCGCATGGACATTCAAGATACCGTTCCGGTACGATCTGATTCGTTAATCAACGGAAACGGAGGCGTCATGAAGCCTTTACTGGCTGGCCTGCTCCTGCTCTTCCAGATCCAGGGAGCCGCACCAAATATAACGGGATTCTCGATTCAGGGAACCACCGTGAACTTGGATTTCTACAAAGGAAAACAGAACGTTCTTCTGGTTTTCTATCGTACCCATAACTGAGGGTTCTGCCGCACGCAGCTCGGCGAGCTGCAAACGAACTATAAGAAGATCAAGGATACAGGGGCAGAACTGATCGCTGTAAGCGCGGATCCTCCGGCTGACGGCGTAACCGTTGCAACCCAAATGAAGCTGACATATCCGATTCTCTCGGATAATTCCCGGAGCTACATCCGGATGTACAACGTGTTGCACCCGCAGGAGGGCATTGCACGCCCTTCCATGTTCATCATTAATAAGGAGGGGACCATCATTTGGAGCTATGTTGGCAAGGATGCGTCCGACCGCCCCGATATGACTGCTGTGATCCAGCGGCTGCAGTCTATAAAATGAACGCATGGGCGGTATAAATCCATATGTTCAGCAAGAGACACCAGTCGCGGCGACCCAGAAATTCACGGTAACGTTCCTCCCGATGAACGTGACAGTGGAGGTCGATCCCGAAAAGATCCCCTACGGCCATACCGGCCTGCCTGGAAGCATCCTCGACATCGCTCTCGCCCATGGCATCAGCCTGGATCACGCATGCGGGGGTGTTTGCGCCTGCTCGACGTGCCACTGCATCGTGCGCGAGGGCGGCCAAAGCCTGTCTGAGATGACGGACAGCGAAGAAGATGAGTTGTCCTTCGCGCCAGGTCTTACCCCCAATAGCCGCCTTGGCTGCCAGTCTGTGCCCAATGGCACCCGCGACATAATTGTAGAAATTCCGGAATGGAACCGGAACATGGTACGCGAGGGGAAATAACCACAAATTTACTGGTAAGTTCTTCCTGCTCCGTATATAAGATGGGTCGTCTCAAAACTCAAAAATAGAGCATTTCGAAATGAAAGCACACAGACTTCTCTGCAGCGCTACTTTCGCGATTACTTTCTTTCTCCTCGTGGGATTGATGGCGGCAGCCCAGAATCCGGCGCCGGCCCAGGAATCCGCGCCTTCACAGGCTCCCCCGGAGTCGCCAGATCCACAGGACCCGCGTTATCGCCTGAACGTGGAAGTGGAACTGGTCAACTTTACGGCAACCGTGCACGACGATGGCGGAAAGTACCTCGATAATCTGAATTCCGACGACTTCCAGCTTTTTGAGAACGGCGAGGAACAGAAGATCTCATTTTTCTCGCATGACCTGCGCGTTCCGATCAGCGTTGGGGTGCTTGTTGATATAAGCGGGAGCATGCGACACAAGCTGCAACAGGCTTTGCAGACGATTCGCGAAATATCACTGGCGCTTTCTCCCCAGGATGAGATGTTCCTGGTAACCTTCAATTCCAGTGCCGAGGTTAAGAACAAATTTACATCCAACAGCCAGGATGTTCTCCGCTCCCTTCGCGAGCTTCGGTCCGGCGGCGAGACCGCGGCCTACGACGCAGTCAATATAGCCGTGAAGGAAATGCAGCGCGCGAAGCACACCAAGAAGATCCTGCTGCTCGTGACGGACGGATTCGATACAAGAAGCCAGATCAACGCTGAACAAGTTGAAGAACTGCTCAAGCGCTCGTCGGTCCTCGTTTATGCAATTGGGATTGATGACGACGACGATGATCCGCTCCTGCTGAAGCGAACCCGGTATCACATTTACCACTACATGCTGAACAAGCTGGCGGGTGTCAGTGGCGGACGAACGTTCCGCCTGTTTACGGGCCGCAACTATGCCCTTCAAAGCCTGGCGCAGCTTCTGCTGGAAGAACTGCATCAGCAGTACACGCTGAGCTATTACCCGTCAAGCGGGGGCGACGGCAAGGACTGGCGGAATGTAGAGATAAAGGTTCGAAAGGACGGTTCCCAGATACGGCATCGGCCAGGCTACTACGTCAACTCGGCCGTGGCCCAACAGTAGGGGAAATGAGGGACAGTGAGCTATTTCCGTCGGAAATAGCTCACTGTCCCTCATTCTTTCTTCAGCAGGCGAAGTAGTCCCCTCCAGGCTTTTTTTCCATGTCAACCCTTGCGGCTTCGAGCGCGTCGCCGGCGGAGATCATCACTTTTACAAGGCCGGGATCGAATTGTGAGCCCGAAAACCGTTTCAATTCCTCAAGGGCGTGCTCGGTAGTGAGAGACCGGCGATATGGCCGATCACTCGTCATTGCATCGAATGTGTCCGCAATGAGGATCATGCGGGACTCGAGAGGGATTGCCTCTCCCTTCAGGCGCGAAGGATAGCCATTACCATCATATCTTTCGTGATGGTGCCTCACAGCGGGCTCAAGATTGAATCCATGAAGCGTACGGACGATCCTGCCGCCCACGACGGGATGAGTTTGAATTTCCTGGGACTCAGTCTCGTCCAGGGCCGAAGGTTTGCACAGGATAGCGCTACGGACGCCGATCTTTCCGATGTCATGCAGTATCGAGGCCACCTTCAGGTTAAAGATCCAGGTTTCGTCGAAC
>CAMAWS010000121.1 GCA_945861845.1 Candidatus Sulfopaludibacter sp. SbA3
CCACTGGGCCGCACGTGCATTTTGAGGTCAGTGAATAAAAGTCTAAAGTTTTGGCGGATACCTGCCGATAAGATGGCAGGGAAGGATCCCGCCAATGCTCCAGGGACGGAAAGAACAGTCAGGAGCGACATATGAGCATCGATAGAATCAATATCAGTAACCGAGGCATCGATCGAGCCGAATCCACGCAGGGGCTCGACACCGTGCGCAATAGCGGCCGCGAGCGTACAGGAGCCAAGGACGACTCGATCTCCTTATCGTCACAGGCGAAGGAGCTCGATAGGGTGGCTGGCAAGGTAGAGCAGTTTCGGTCGGAGCGCTTTGAGCGCGTTCGGCAGGCTCTCGAATCCGGGACGTACCAAGTGTCCGGAGAAGACATTGCTCGGAAACTGATCGAAGCTAACAAAAAATAAGGGTTCGGGTTTCGGATACGGATGTTCGAAATCCGGGTTTCTTGATTGGCGGTTCCCATGGATGGGGTAATAGACGAGTTGCTGCGCCTGGAAGGCGCAAAGCACAAAGCACTTCTTGAATTCGATTCTTCGTCTTACAGCGAGAGCGTAAAGACGCAGAATCGACTCCTCAACGGCAGGTCTGCCTGGAGCGGTTCACCCGCCGGCAGCGCCGAGAAACTGGCCGAGCTTTCAAAGCTCCTTCGCCTGAATTCCGCCCTGTATCACAACCTTCTTTCGATTTCTCCCTGGATTGCGCTTGCCAGCAACGGTTACACCCCGGCTGGAAAAGTGGCGTCGATGTCCGGGGCAAATCGTTTTTCTGCCGAGGTCTGAGATGTCTGTAGGATCCATCCTCAACACGGCTCTGCGTTCGATGCAGGCAACCCAGCTTTCCATCGCGGTTTCATCGAACAACATCGCGAATGCGCAGACACCGGGTTATTCCAGGCAGCGGTTGATCACGCGGCCGGCACAGGGAGAGGGCGACGGGTCCACTGGCACTGGAATCGACGTTGTTCGCGTGGAATCAGTTCGCAACCAGTTGATCGATACGCGCCTTAAACAGGAAACTGCGAAAAAGTCGCAGCATGAAACACTCAGCGGAGCGTTGAGCGACATCGAAGTCCTGTTCAACGAAAGCAATGAGTCCGGTTTTCTGCCCGTCCTGACGAAGTTCTTCAACAGTTTTCACGCTTTGAGCGCCGATCCCAGCTCGACGATCTACCGCGAAGAAATCCGGACGAACGCGCAGAGTATGGCCGATTCGTTCAAAAACCGCGGCGAATCCCTGCGCAGCATCCAGTCAATGACGAATGCAGCCATTGCGGATGACGTTGCAAGGGCGAATGACCTGATCGCCCAGATTGCCACAGTAACTGTGTCCATCAAGGAACATGGCGCCGAATCGTCCTCCAACGAACTGCACGATCAACGATCGATTCTCGTGCGGGAACTGTCGAAACTGATGGAGGTCCGGGAGCTGGAGGCAGGCACGGACTATCACCTGACCACAAGCAGCAATCGTTTGCTGGCCCTGAACGGCACCGCGATGCCTTTGACCACCGAGCCTTCGGATGATTCGGGTCTTCTCATCGTTCGTTCGGGCCAGGCAGATATTACGAACGAGCTTGGGCCCGGCCAGATAAAAGCAAATCTTGAACTCCGCGACCGTTACCTGCCGAAGTACATGGCCGCGCTCGACACCCTGGCATACGACATAGTTACGAATGTAAACGCGATTCACTCCGCCGCTTACGACCTGAATGCGATCACAGGTATCAACTTTTTCACTCCGCCGGACTCATCCGAGGGCGCCCCCCGGCTGATGACTTTGAGCGAGGACGTGGCTGGGGATCCCGGGAAAATCGCGGCCGCCACAGACGCGGCCGGGCTGAACAACCTGGCGGCGATCGACATGGGAAATCTGCTGCACAACGCGGTGTTCACGGGCGGCTCGGTCACAGACCAGTACGGCAACCTGGTCTCTACAGTGGGCAGCGATGTCTTGAATGCGGCGTCAAGCCTGCGCCAGCACGAAGCTCTCGAGTTCCAGCTGGAAAACCGGCGCAGCGCGATCAGCGGCGTATCGATAGACGAAGAAACTGTACAAATGCTCGGCTTTCAGCGCGCCTACGAGGCCTCCGCGCGACTGGTACGAACAGTAGACGAGATGCTGCAGACGCTTCTCGCAATGGGTGGTTAATGAGAGTCACAGAATCAAATTCCTACCGTAATCTCCTTCGCGATCTTTCGCGAATCCAGGATCGCATGCAGGTTTCGCAGGCGCAGGTGTCATCCAGCAAGAGGCTGTCGAAGCCTTCGGACGATCCCGCTGCGGCAGGCGATGTGGTGCGGCTGAACGGTGAGACCAGCGAAGTCGAACAATATCTGCGCAATCTCGATTCCGGACGAGGACGCCTGGATTTTGCCGATACCGTGCTCGACAACGTCGGACAGATGGTGGAACGCATCCGGAACCTGGGAATACTTTCGATGAGCGACAAGTCGAAGGGTCCCCTCTACTCGGTCGAGATCGCCGGACTGCGGGATCAGATCATATCGAGCTCCAATT
The DNA here is from genome assembly GCA_945861845.1 of Candidatus Sulfopaludibacter sp. SbA3. Taxonomy (GTDB): domain Bacteria; phylum Acidobacteriota; class Terriglobia; order 20CM-2-55-15; family 20CM-2-55-15; genus CAMBFR01. The sequence continues at coordinate 2,527 of CAMAWS010000121.1, forward strand.
CAACGTACCAGGGCAAGTTCATCTTCGGCGGCAGCGCCACCGGAGTTCCGCCTTACTTAGTGAACCCGGACAAGAGCGTCACCTATGTGGGTAACGACGACCAGGTTAAGCTTCAGATAAACCGCACCGCAACACTGCAGGTGCAGGTGGCGGGCAGTGAAGTCTTCAGCGGCCCAGTGGATATTTTTGAGACGGCAGCGGACCTGCTGACAGCCATCGATGCCGGCGATCAGTCAGGCGTCAATGCGCAACTCGAAAAACTCGGAGCATTCTATGAAGGACTGTCGGTCAACCGCGCCAAGGTCGGAGGACTCGTAAACGTCGCAACCACGGTTGAGGCCGAGTTGCGCGATTACCAGCTCGTTCGCGAAGGGGACCTGATCAACCTGGAATCCGTCAATCTCGCGAAGGCACTGACGGAGTTCACGCAGAACGAAAACGCGCTGAAGGCGGCAACTGCAATCGGCGCCCGGATCTCCGGACCGAGCATTTTGGATTACTTATAAGAGGTGAAAAACAATGAAAGCAACGATGAAAGCAATGGCTAGTTTGGAACAATCAACCGAGCCCCGGCCCTACAGCAAGGATTCGATCATTCGCTTCGAAGAAGGCCTGATCGGCTTTTCCGAGTGCAAGAATTTCGTTCTCATGGAGACCGACGAACTCGCGCCCTTCCGTCTCCTGCAGTCCACAGAACGATCGGATATCGGATTCGTCGTACTCGACCCGGCCATCGTATTGAAGAACTACCGCGAATTGATTCCAGCTCGCGAGTGGGAATCGCTCGGGCTGGAGGATAACGACGCACATCTCATTTTCGCCATTTGCATCATCGGGCGGTCGCCGTTCGAGAGCACCGGGAACTTCCAGGCGCCATTGATAGTCAATTACAAGAAAATGGCGGGACGGCAGATTATTCTGACGGATTCCGCTCTTTCAGTCCGCCAGCCGCTGTTGTAGGCGCGGGGCTTCAGCGGCCCGTCGAAGGAGGCGCGGTACTCGACAAGACTTGTGAGCTTGAAATGCGGGTATCTCGACGCGTTGAGAAGAGAGGCCGAGATATTCATCACTTCGTGCAGGTTGGCTCGAAGCGCTGCCGGTCCATCGGTCAATTCCGGAGAATCGAAATCTCCTTCGACTTCAATTCGATCAGCCTCGGGTCGGCGGTGACCAACGTGAGCCCGAAGACTTTTGCGGATGCGGCGATGAAATGATCTGCCGGATCGCGATGTGTAAACGGGATTCTGGATACCTCGATTGCGACATCGTGAGTGAGCGGCGCCTCGCGCATGGTTGTTTGAGCTAGAGCCGCTGCAACCCAGGCGTCGAAATCACGGTCCAGTTCGATTCGATTTTTCCGGACCAACACGGACAATTCCCAGATACTGATGGGCGAAAGCCACAATTCATTCTTCGGATTTGTCAGTTCCCGCGCCACCGGCTTCTTGAGTTTTTCAGGGGCAATCGCACTCCAGATCCAGATGTGAGTATCGAGCAGGAGCTTCACTTCTTCAACGCTTCCCAGTCGCCTGGATCGCTTGCGGGAGACACAATGTCACCTCGGATTCGCGCCGTTCCCGCAAGGGAGCCCAGCCACTTCCCCGCCTGCTTCGCTACCGGTGGAGGCGAAACTTCCGCGACAGGCTTTCCAAAACGCGTCACGAGAATCGGCGTTCGGGTTCGACGGACACGCTCCAGCACCTCAAGACAGGTCGCCTTGAACTTCGAAATCGCAATCTGCTCCATGACTCCTCCCGCCTCAGGGTAACACGGCTATGGTCAACCACTATGGTCCAACCGGGAAAGTCTGGGAAAGTCGGAAACGGAGGATACAGCCGACGGGCACGAGGCCACCTTTCCCGAAAAAAGACCTCTTGATCCCGCGGGCGTAGCTCTTTACAATTCCGCAATATGAATGAGGAATTGTAGATGATCGCCAGGGATGCCGCAAAAACTCTACGTCGGCTCGCCAGGGGGTACCCTATCGTGGTTATCATGGGGCCAAGGCAGTCCGGCAAGACGACGCTCGCTCAGACGACCTTCAAAGGCAAGGCATACGTCTCTTTAGAGAATCCCGACGAACGTGCCTTTGCGCGAGAAGACCCGAGGGGGTTCCTCGCGCGCTTTCGGAGCGGCGCAATCATCGACGAGGCCCAACACGGTCCGGACATCTTTTCCTACCTTCAAACGCTAGTCGACGCCAAAAGGAAACCCGGATTGTTCGTGCTGACCGGCTCGCAGAATTTCGGGTTGCTGGCCCGAATTACCCAATCGCTGGCCGGGCGCGTGGGAATCGTCCATCTCCTGCCATTGGCGATCGCAGAACTTCGCAACGAAGGGCTTCTGGGCCGTCTGGATGACGTCCTGTACCAGGGACTCTACCCAGCCCTATACGACAGAAAGGTGAAAGCGCCGGACTGGTACGCAAACTATGTCATGACCTATCTGGAACGGGACGTCCGGCAAATCGCCAATATTCAGGACCTGAGCACGCTTCAGAGATTCCTGAAACTGTGCGCGGCCCGCACCGGACAGCTATTGAACATCGCGAATCTGGCGGTCGAGTGTGGCGTGGCTCAGGGGACGGCCCGCTCCTGGCTGTCTGTGCTGGAAGCCAGTTACATCGTGCATCTGCTTCAGCCCTACCACCGCAATCTTGGAAAACGCGTGGTCAAAACGCCGAAGCTGTATTTTTGCGACACCGGACTGGCGTGCAGCCTGCTCTCCGTTCAGGGAAGCCAACATACTGCCATTCATCCCCACCGGGCGGCCCTTTTTGAGACCCTCGTTGTGGCGGAACTCCTGAAACGGCGGCTGAATGCCGGCCTTCGATCCAACCTCTATTTCTGGCGTGACAACATTGGCACGGAAGTGGACGTCGTCATCGAGGAAGGGCTCCGTCTTGTTCCGATCGAGATCAAGTCGGGCCTGACCGTCAACACCGATCTCCTGGCTCCCATGACTCGCTGGATGAAGTACGCCGGCGCCGCGGCGAAAACTCCCACCGTCGTCTACGGGGGCGGCGAAGCCTTCACTCGCTCCGGCGCCAGGTTTGTACCATGGAGTGAACTGTAACGAACTCACCGGTTTCGGAACTGTTCTCGTTTCCATCCTTGCTCCCCCTGCGGAGTTTCGATTATGCTGCATCCGGAATTGTTGCCTGTAGACACTCAGGGGGATCTCAGATGCTGGTCGTGACAAGGAAGAAAGACGAAAAGCTGATTATCGGTAACGAGATAGAGATTCAGGTCTTACGGATAGGCCGGGATAACGTCAGGCTCGGAATCAAAGCTCCCGCTCATATTTCCATTTACCGGTACGAGATCTACGAGGCTATCAAGCAGGAAAACGTCACTGCCGCCCAATCGCAGATTCCGGACAAGGACACGATGGAAGCCATTTCCAAGATCTTGAAGCCGGAACCTAATACGGAGTAGCCCACAGGTAGAACGGCGGTTACATGCGCAGTTCGAAGTTTGTGTTCCCGTACTGGGCGTCGTACCTGCCGAGAGCCTCGACGCCGGTGCTGATTTCCCTCAGTTCATCTCCGGCTTTCTGCTTGATCAGGTCCAACCGCCAGTGCGTCTGTTCGTCGAGCTCGACAACCTGCCCGGCCAGTTCAACAATATCGTCGTTGATCGTCCGTAACTCGCCCAGGACATCCGGCGAAACGGACGGATCTTCATGAATTTGGACGATCCAGGTTCCGAGTGTCGATTCTATGGCAGAAAGTTCAAGCATCAGGTCCGACCGGGTGTCGAGAAGCACCTGTACTCCATCAACATCCTCGTCATCCAGCAAGACCAGTTGTCGCTCGGACAACGTCCGAAATTCCTGAAGCAACTGACGCTCGCGTTCCAGTGCGTATAAGATCTGGGCTGAGTCCACGGCGCTCTCCTTATTTATGATTATGCGTGTAGATTGAAATGTCCCGTGGCTGTCTGGCTCGCAAGCACACCCGCCGGCACTGTGGTTTCTGCTTCCCGTTTTGATATCTCTTCCCATCCAGCAAGCAGAGTTGATAGCACTTTTATTGCCTCTTCGATCGGCGCCGCCTGAAGTTTCGCAGAACCGTCGAGAATTCGATCCATTGCATATATGTAGAGCCGATCCAGGTCCTGCGCAATCACCTGGCCTCTCTTAAGGTCCAGCGTGGCTTGCAGGTGTTGAATAATGGCCACAGCCCTGTCGATGGACTGTGCCTTTGCAACCATGTCTTTCTTCCCAATGTCGTCAATGCTTTGACGTAGGAAGCGGATGGCTCCCTGATACAGGAGGACAACAAGCTTTGTAGGGCTCGATGTGTTAACCAGGGTTTCCTTGTAGGCTGTATACCGGTTGTTCGGATAGCTCATTATCGTATTCTCCTTACTTTGATTGCGTCACTCACTACCGGCTCAAGGCCTGCAGCTGTCCCGAGAAAGAGTTCAGCCGGCTCATTGCCTGGTCTGCGGCTGCGTACATCTTCTGCAGGGACTGTCTCCGCATTTCGAGACGAAGTTCCTGGGTCGTGATGCGATCGCGATAGCTCTTGATCGTCGTATCGAGCGAGTTACGCGTGGTTCTAATCAGGCCGGTGGTTCCGTCCAGATTGTCGACTTTCGTTTTTAGGGTGTCAAAAACTCCACTGACTCCCGTAGTTCCCTGAAACAGTTTTTGAAGATCGGTCGAATAGGAGTTCACAGCCGTGTTGAATTTCGTTTCGTCGAACTTCAACTGTCCCGTCTGAGTGAGCTCAACGCCGATCTCCGCCAAATAGGAGTAACGGCCCCCGTTCGAGTTGGAGGCAAGGAGCGTAGTGCGGATGTCGCTGAGAGACTGCCGCAGCACGCTATCGTTGGCCAGCGCTCCTGTCTTGGACTTGTCGCTGAAATCCTTCAGTTTGTTGTACTCGGAAACAAGGGTCCTTACGGTTTCCTTCAGTGTCGCGTAGTCCGCAGTAACGTTCACGGACGCCGTGCCCGTATCGACCAATGTCAACGAGACGCCGGGGACAGCCTCAGAAACCGTGTTCGATGCGCTCGAAATGGTCAGGCCATTAACTGTAAAGGTAGCGTTTTGAGAGTTTTGCGTGTTGCCAGTGGTGGTGTTTTGGCCGTTGGCGAAGGCGGCCACCGTGCCGGCTCCGTTGGTCAGGCTGTTGTTGATGACGAAACCGCTGGTCAATCCGGTAGTCCTGCTCGAGATGACCAGTTTGTTATTAGTGCCGTCATTCACAACGGAGGCGACAACCCCGGTTCCCTGGGCGTTGATCGCATCTCTTAATCCAGCGAGGGTCGTCGAGGCGCTGATGGTCAAGGCTGTCGTGGTTGTTCCATTGATCGTGAACGAAATAGTGCCGCCGTCGGCCGCAACATCGGTGGTGTTGGTGTAACCGTTGGTCGAGGACGTCGTCTGTCCTTTGGCCAGGTTCGTAACACTCAAGTCATACTTCCCAACAATCGCGCCGGTGCCCTGCGATGTCGTGACGATGTCGGTGTTGCTCGAACTCGCAGCGGTATTGGTGAAGACTGTCTCGCTGTTCAGCGTATTGACCTGTGTCTGTATCCTCGAAATCATCGCGGCCAGGGATACAAACGCCGAGTCCCTGTCCTGACTCGATCTTTGTTGTTGCTGAAGTGTCGTCAACGGCCTGCTTTCGCTCTCGATCGTGAGATCGATCATCTTGCCAAAGTCGAAACC
>CAMAWS010000122.1 GCA_945861845.1 Candidatus Sulfopaludibacter sp. SbA3
ATTGTCAGTGGCGCCGAATCCGTCGAGGTATCCGCCCGGCCAAGCTTTCCGAACACCCGTTCGACCTCGGGAAATTCCTTCAGCTTCTTGTCCATCTGCTGCAAAATCCACCCGGCCTCGCGCGCTGGCAAGCCGGGTAGCGTGGTTGGCATGTAGAGCAATGACCCTTCATCGGTTTCGGGCATGAAGTCTTTTCCAATGCCGGCCAGCATCCAAACCGCAGAGAGCAGGATCGCAAAGCCCGCCGCGGTGAATGCATAGCGAAATCGAATCATCTGTATGAGTGACGTTCGATACATTCGCGCAAACGCGCTATCGCGAAATGTTTTCGGCGCGGCTGCTGCGCCCTGGGACACAGACTCGGACCTGAAGATCCACATGACGATGATCGGCAACAGGAGCAGCGTCAGCACAGTCGAAAAAGCCATCCCGAACGTCTTGCTATACGCCAGAGGATTGAACAAGCGGGCTTCCCGCTGTTCAAGAAAGAAGACAGGCATGAACGATGCGAGAATGATGAGAAGAGAAAACAGCAACGGATGGGCGACGGTTGAAATCGATTCAATAATGACTTCGCTCTTCTCCGCGTAGCTCAGCTTACCCCGCCTGGCCAGTTCAGCCGCGCAATTCTCAACGATCACGATCGTTGCATCCGCGATCTCACCTATTGCCAGGCAGAGACCCGCAAGCGAGAACAAGTTGATGGTCTGCCGGAAGATAGCCAGCGGCAATACCGTAAACAAGACGCTGAGCAACAGGACGACGATAGGACCGACGGCAGCCCGGACGTTTCTGAGGAACAGCACAATAACGAGACTGACAACTATGAGTTCCGTGACCAGCGTCGAAAAGAACTCCCGGAGCGTCGCCCAGATCCACGTCGAGCGATCGTACGTAGTGATGATTTCGATACCCTGGGGCAGGGAGGCGCGCACCTCCGCGAGCTTGCGTTCGAGTAATCGCGTAATGGACAGGACATTCTGCTCCTGCGCCATGATCGCGATCCCGCCGACAACTTCTCCCTCACCATCAAGATCGGCAATCACGCGCCGCTGGTCATACCCTATCTGGATATAACCGACATCCTTGAGGTGTACCGGCTTCCCATCCTGCCCGCGGCCTACGATCAGGAATTCAAGCTTGTCGATATCGCCGCTGTTGATGACTCCGCGAAGCTGGTAATCCCGATTCGTAACTTCAATCGTGCGTCCGCCGGCTTCCTGAAAAACATCCTGTACGGTTGTAACAACCTGTCTTAAAGAAATGCCTGCGTTCGCGAGCAGCGGAGGAAAGAGCTTGATCTGATATTGCTTTTCGAGGCCTCCGACCGACGCCACTTCCGCAATTCCCGGCACCGTCTGCAGCGCCGGCTTGATCTGACTTTCATTGAGCAGCCGCAGTTCACGCAGGTCGCGGGACTTCTCGTGGTCCACAATCGCATATTGGTAGATCCAGCCCACGCTGCTGGCATTCGGACCGAGTGTAATGACGGCATCCGAAGGAAGTTGCGACCGAACCGTATTGATCCGGTCAATCACCACTTCCTGCACTCTGACCCGTTGGCCCGGATCGGTCAGGATGACATAGATAAATGAATACCCCATGTGCGAGGTACCCCTTATCGCTTCGATTCCAGCCGTGCCCACCAGGGCCCGAATCAAAGGCTCGGTAACATCGGTTTCCAGCAGCTGCGGACTGCGCGGCCACTTTGCGTAGATGACGATCTGGGGGTCGGAGATGTCAGGAATGGCATCCAGCGGGGCACGTTGGATGGTGTAAATGCTGGCCAGGATTCCCAGAGCCACCAGGAACAGCACGATGGCTCGAAAGCGAATGATAGCCCTAATGATGGTGCTGATCATTTCCCATCGGGCTTGATCCGCCGGATTTCAACTTGAACTCGGAATCGATAAAGAAGCTGCCGAACGTGACTACCTGCGCGCCCTCATCCAAACCGTGCATAACCTGCGTATAAAGCTCGCCCTGCACGCCGGTATGAATTTCCTGCGGAACGTAATGGCCGGGATGCTGCTGAATGTAGACAACGCGCTTGTCACCCTCTTCGATGATGGCCTCATTGGGCACCGACAGGAACAAGCCGCGCTCGGCAATGATTTCCATGACGTACTGCGGACTGTTTTCCCGCCCGGGGCCAGAAAGCGTGGCTTCCACCATTACCTTGCCGGCCTGGTTGACAACGCGAGTCACTTTAGCCTGGTAAACGGAAGATTTCGCATTTGGAGGGAATGCGCGTACTCGCTGTCCAACCTTCACCCAGCCGGCCTCGGGAGGGTACAGGTATGCAGTCAGCACTTTCCTCCCGCCATCGATTTTCCCTGCGGTGCGCAGCCATGTCTGTACGGGGCGTATCGAGGCATCGCTCAAGGTCAGTGTCAGATCCACGGCCTGCGTTTCGCTGACCGCGGCGCCCGTGGAGTAATTGGGCCGCGTACGGTCGCGAATGCTCTGCGCGCCGGCGGAACAGGTTGCGAGGACAGAACAGATGAGAATCGTTGCTGTGGAACTGATGCGCATATTACCTGTAATGATGCTAAACCTGAGCGGCAATTACTGTTTGAACTTGGCACGGGGCTAAAGCCCCGCGCCTACAGCAGCCAGGAATCAATGACAGTAGTTGTCTTTGCTTTCCATGATGTGCGTTCCCCATGGAAACAGTCCGACATTGCTCACTCGTTCAAATGCGTTGGTCTTTGCGTCGATAACGATGATCTGATGATTCGTCGACTCGGCCAGATATAGCTTCTGGTCCGCCGTGTCCGTTGTAGCCGTTTCCAAAGCAATGTTTGTACCGATCTTGATGCGCCCTGCCGGCTTGAGGCTCGCCATGTTGTAGACGTAAACGAAGCCGCTGCTGGCGCTGATGACAAACGCCTTGCCGGCCGCGAAGTTGACGCCCGTCATATTCGGTCCCGCTTCCAGGGTTGCTGCGACTTTGTTTGTGACGGTGTCGATAATGGAAATCGTCTCGTCGCCATTGTTGACGGTGACCGCGTACTTGCCATCGTGACTCATGTAGGCTCGCCAGGGTTTGGCTCCCACGCGGATGACCTTCACCACCTTGTCATCCCGTGTATCGATTATGCCAACCACGCCCAGGTCGCTGTCAGCGGTGTACAGATAACGCCCGTCATTGCTGATAGTGGCGTTTGAAATACCGTTAATCTCGGTCAGGTAGCGATCGGGGTCGAGCTTGGACACGCCCGGAACCTCCGCGATTTGAATCTTCTTCAGCAGTTCGTGCCGTCTTACATCGATGACGCCTACCCAGTGCGCGCCGTAATTGCCGACATAAGCCTTCGAACCATCCGGCGTAAACGTAATGTTGAGCGGTTCGACGAAACCGGGAATCGTTTTGATCTTCGTCAGCGAAGTCATATCGATCACCGATATGGAGTCCCCGTCCGGATTACCTTGATAGTAGTAACGGCCGTCCGGCGAAAAAGCGAGGTGCTCCGGGGCGATATCCACGGGAATCGTCTTCACCAGCTTCAATGTGCGCACGTCGATGATAAAAGCCTTGTTGGCGCGGGTCCCGCCTGTAACAACGTACCGGCCGTCATGAGTCATCATCGCCATGTGCGGGTTGACGTTATTACCAAGAAAGACGTTCCCAATCATCTTGTTGGTCTTTATATCCATGAAACCGATGTCGTTGGAATCCCGATTGACAATCAGAACTACGGAAGTGGGATCGGTTATCTTGACGTCGCTCTGCGCAATCAATCGAGCGCTGGCGGAAGTTCCGCAGATAACCAATGCAAGGCCACAGATACTTTTAAAATGTCCTAACCTCAACATGTTGCCTCCTGACGGCCATACATAATCATTTTATCCTAGAAACTTGCCTGCAGACGTATACCTGAGACAAGAAAACCGGACTTGGTTGCAGCGCCGGGCTGCGTTTCAAGCACGTGCTGGACATTGAACGACAGCCGCAGCCGTTCCGTTAGAGCGAAATTGTAATAGCCTTCGGTCAACCTTTCTTTCTCGCCAGTAATAAGGTCCAGATGGGCATATCCCAATCCCCAGGTGTCTCCCGGATAGAATCCAAGACCGTTCGAGAAACTCAGGCCGCCACTATAGAAGTAATCCCTTTTAACGTCGGCCTGCGCGGATCCATAACGGCCAAACAGTGTGACCTGCGCCGCCAGTTTTTGATCGAAACTCAAACCGTAACCAGTGCGATAGCGTCCGAAACTGTTGTCCGTGCGGTACCAGGCCCGGTAGTTTCCTTCTCCCAGCGAAAACGGAGTCATCAGGTAACCGACTTCGGCCAGGGAATAGATCGAGTCCGACAGGCTGGTCGCCTCCGTCTTGCTCTGCTGGAAACCGATCTTGAAGTTCAAACCCCTTTTGGGATCGACGACCAGGGAAACGCCCGGACCGTTCGTGGCCAGACCCAACATGGGGTTGTTCACCAGCGCGTCGCTCAGGAACTGCGTGGTCTCGTCGTTGGCGGCATTGTTGTGATCGAAATAGTTGGTCAGATCCAGACGGCCGGCAGTGACCTGCAATCGCTGCCCGAAAATTTCCGTCCTGAGCCATGCTTCCCTCAGGTTCAGTTCATTCTGGCGCACAAGGCGGGCCGAGTAGCCGTTGAGAAGCGTCAATGAAGGAACCTCCAGGTCCGGCGGCGGGCCACTGAGACCGACAACATCAGCGAAAAACAGCGTGTTTTGCGCAATGCCAGCGGTGAAGAACAGGTCGGCATTCGCAAGCTGGTAGGCGTGACCATCGGCGGCGATCTTCTCACCCCTGGTCTGTTGGGCAAACCGCGCAACGATGCTGGCGTCAACGCCGACTGCGATGCTCCGCCTGCCCGCTTCTTCCAGCGCTTCTTCAATCTTTTCATTGATCGTCTGCCGGCGATATACCCTTTCCCGCTGATAGGTAGCGGTTCTCCGGGAGCCCGTCACAGGCGTTTCCGATAAGTTCCCGTTCGCATCGATGTAGACGTCGATGCGGCGAACGCGCGTTTCGGGCTCGGATAATACGGTGCTGGATTCGAGATCGGTGATTCGCTGTTCGAGCTGTTTAATGCACTCCATTAACGCCTGGGGGCTGGCGCTCTGTGCGTCGCAGGCGCCGGGCTCCTGGGCGGGCGGCGCCTCGGCGGCCGGCATCGGCATGTTCGCGGGCATCTGGGGCTGCTGGCCTTGAGGACTCAGTTCCGCTGTCTCGATGACGGCATTGGCTTCAACCGAACTATCCACACTAAGGACCAGGCCGGTCTTTCTACCGAGCCGGAATCCCGCCGTCTCTACGGTGAGGTCGTACCGGCCATCGGGCAGGCCGGAGAATGAATACTGACCCTGGGCGTCGGTCCTGGTCTTGAATACACTCTTGGTCACTGCATTCGTCGCGGTGATCATCGCGTCAGGCATGATCGCGCCGGTATAGTTTCTAACGACGCCGGATATTGCGCCCCCGCCAGCGGCGGACGTCGCAGACGCCAATGATGCAAAAGACGCAATCAGCGCAAAAGACAAAATAAATCGAATCTTCAGGCGCCGATTGGTAGACAACGTAACCCCCATCGTGTTTCCTCCTCTGATTGCCGGATCCGGACAAATGGCCAACCGCATAAGTGTAGTTAGAATAGGGATATACAATTCATAAGACTTTCAGAAGTTTTCTTAAGAGTTCGATTTGGCGAGACGATCCGCGCAGTCTTTGTTTTTCCTTTTGCGCACCCATTGTCACAGATAGACTCCTGACCATCTTCGCCCAATGCTCCGGTATCGACATCTGCGAGAAGGCAAAACTCTGAAAAGCTGGCTAACAAGCGTATCTGGACTCCTCCGACTCGCTGGAAGAATGAATTGAACTAATGACGCCTACGAAACTCGCTGGATCACTTCGTTTTCTAATCATCCTCTGTGCCGTCCTGGCAATAGTCAGTTCCAGCAGCAAGATGATCAACAGCGATCTCGCGAAGGGCGACATGGAGGCATACCTCCACGCTGCACGATTGATCCTGGCCGGGCAGGATATCTATGCGACACCGAGCCGGCCACTCGATATGGGCGGGCTGTACTACATCTATCCGCCGGCGCTGGCCGTGCTTTTCATCCCCTTTACGCTTGTCCCGGTCAAGGTAGCCATCGTTGCGTGGACGATTATCAACGTGGCGCTTCTTGGGTGGGTGATCAAGGCGCTCCACGAGGCAATGACCGGCATCCCATGGTCCGAGCTTCCGAGCTCCGACCGCTGGATCATCATTTTCTTTTCGCTCCTGCCTCCGTCGCGATTCGTCCTGCATCATCTGTTCTATGGCCAGTCCAACATCCTGATAATGGCCCTCGCCGTTCTGGGACTGACGCAAGTGCGCAGGAACTCCTTTTCAGGAGGGATCGCATGCGGACTATCCATCGCGATCAAGACGCTTACCTTCCCGTTCGGGTTCTGGTTGGTACTTCGAAAGAATCTACGAGCCGTAGCGGGCGTGATGGCAGGTATTGCAGCAGGGCTGCTGCTGCCCGCGCTGGTCCTGGGTTTTTCCAGGAACTGGAATTACCTTGTTTTCTGGTTCAAGGACATCGTCCTGTACCCGGACCTTACGCGTGCGAAGGTCCCATTGAGCGTCAACGTCTCCGTGCAGGCGCAGCTCTATCGCTTTTTCGGAAACGGGATCGCCTATACCTATAAGGGTGAGCCGCGGTTTCTCACCCTTTTCCATGTTCCCGAGGACGCCCTTCGCATTGCGGAGCAGGCGCTCGTCCTGGCCATGCTTCTTACGATCGCGGCCTACTGGTACCGGTTCCGGAACAGCGGCGAACTGGTTTCCAACTGGGGAGGCGTGGCGCTGACTTTCAGCCTGCTGGCCGTGTTCACTCCTTTCGCGCAGAAACACTACCTTGTCTTCCTGCTGCCGGCATTTGTGTACATCGTCCACGTATGGCGCGGGCTCCAACTGAGGGATCGGTGGTTTCGCGGAGTGGTTATTGCATCGTTTATTCTGTTGGTTTTCACAAACGAAGAATTCTGCGGTGAGCTGCTCGGTGGTATCTTTACCGGCGCGGGATGCATGGCATGGGGAACGCTTCTCGCATCGGGGGCCATCTTCAGGGCGGGCGACTGCCTGAGCGAACCCGGAAAGCTCCCCTCCTGAGTTAGGTGGGGAGCTTTTCCGTACGGATGCTTCGCGTCTTTCGTGAGCGGGATTCATGAAACAGTTACTGCGAAAAATACTCAAGACTCCGATTGTTACCGAACCGGACCCCGCACTTCTGGATGCGGGAGTCGAAGTGCTGGGCGGCGCAATCAGCCAGGAAATCCAGAAACTCTTTGGCCGCTCCCTCCACATCCGTCAGGTCGATGCAGGTTCCTGTAATGGGTGCGAGATCGAGATCACCGGCCTGAACAATCCCTACTGCGACCTGGAGCGGTTCGGACTTCAGTTTGTCGCCTCGCCGCGCCACGCCGATTGCCTGCTCGTGACAGGCCCAGTCACTCGAAATATGGCAGACCCGTTGAGGCGCACCTACGAGGCTACTCCCGACCCGAAATTCGTGATCGCCATCGGCGATTGCGCGAAGGACTGCGGAATCTTTGCGGGAGGCTACGGCGTAGCCGGACCCGTTTCGGATTTTATTCCCGTCGACGTGCTGGTGCCGGGATGTCCCCCGAGCCCAACGGCGATTCTGGCCGGCATTCTCACTGCGCTGCACTCGCCAGTGGGGCTCAAGGCGGGATCGGCCTCCTGAAATGCTCAACTCCCGGTTACTGATCGTACTGCTCGACGCCGCGCTGCTATTTTTCGCCGGCGGCTGCGCCAGCGCGCTCATCTTCGCGCGCCACCCAGATCGAAGCCGCAAGATCACGCATGCCCTCGCGCTGGACGGATCTCTTCTCATACTGGTCCTGGCGATCGCCGGCCTGGCGGGCGGCTCCTTCAAAGTCCTCGTGCCGGGTATCCTGCCGGCAGTCGGAGGACTGGCCCTCGAGCTCGACCGGTTATCGGCATTCTTCCTCCTGATCATCGCTGTTGGCGTCATTCCCTCAACGGTATATGCAATCAGCTATACGCGGAATTACAAGGGCTCCCAGCTCTTGCTTGGGTTCGCGCTGAATGTCTTTGTCCCCGCCATGGTGCTCGTCGTCCTGGCCAGCAATGCGCTGACTTTCCTGATTTTCTGGGAAGTCATGGCGCTTGCCTCGTATTTCCTCGTCATGACTGAAAGCGAC
>CAMAWS010000123.1 GCA_945861845.1 Candidatus Sulfopaludibacter sp. SbA3
AACGATCCGTATGAAGGGAAGAATACCTTCTGGATCACGTCCGGGATCAACACGACGTACCACGTGATGAGCGCCCTGCAGGGCCTGATCCTGCTGGGGATGATCCTGATCCCGACGACGGCGTATTATTTGCCGAGTCGATTTCGTCGCGTGCCACCGGAACCATTTCGTGTTGAAAGACCTTAGCCGTTAAAACACTTTTCGTATTCGCGACGCGTTATTTCCGCACGAGACATGCATCGAAGAGAAAGAATGATTTATGAAGAAAAATCTCAAAGCCATTCCTGAATTCAAGACTGAAGCCGAAGAGCGACGCTTTTGGGAAGAGCATGACTCCACTCAGTATGTAGATTGGTCTGGGGCAAAGCCTGCTCGTTTTCCGAACTTAAAGCCCTCGACGCAGTCCATTTCACTTCGATTGCCAGCCTCGCTTCTCGACAACATTAAAATTGAAACGAACAGGCGAGACGTTCCATACCAATCATTAATAAAGGTGTGGCTAGCGGAAAAGACGGAAGCATTGTCCTCAGTGCCTGCTCGTTCTAAGTCTAGAAAGCGTGCGTAAGCGCTGGGTTAATGACCACCGAGAATTACTGCGGTAGAGAATAGGTGCCTGTGTTCGAACAAGCCTTCAAAAACATCGACGACGTCCTCCGGAAAGAGGCTGGTTGCACCACGGAGTTGGATTACACGGAACAGACGTCGTGGTTGCTCTTCCTGAAATATCTCGACGGGCTTGAGCAGGACCGCGCCGATGAGGCCGCGCTGAACGGCAAAAGGATGTTGTGAACACTGTCTGGGGAAGTTCGGCGCCCTTGTAGCGGATCGGACTGGAATTCGGTTAAACGCGAATTGTCAACCTGCTCCTTGCCGCCTTCCCTCCACAGGCTCACATCGACCATACTTCCCAGGAAGTCCCGTACCTTGTTCGGGATGTCTTCGAGCAGCCTGGCGGCTTCCTTCACGCCGATGGCCTTGCCCGGCGTGATCGCGGCCGATGAGGACTACGGCGCATTCGGCGTTCGCGAAACCGCAGATCCACTTGAGGTATTCGTCCCGCCATGACGATTTCCACTCGATGTGATGGTTGCTCCTTCATACGAGGCGAATCCTTCCGGTCCCAGCTCCTGCAAGCAGCCTGTGCAGCGGCAAGCAGATGGTGGACCGGCTCACCAACGTGCCTCCGTCCCGATTTACTCCCCGTGTCCGGCTCCTACACCTTGCGCACAGGCCCGGGATACCGGGCCAATTGCGCGTCGCCGGTAACGAGGGTGACTCCTTCGCTGAGGGCCTGCGCCAGCAGGAGGCGGTCGAAGGGATCTCTGTGCAGCGGAGGCAAGGCGTCGATGCTCACGGCATGCTGGCTGGTGACGGGGAGCTCGGTATAGCCGTTGTCGAGCAGACCCCGGCGCAGCAGGCGCGGCTCGACCCTGAAGTCGGGGCGCCCCAGGTTGCTCTTGATAGCGATCTCCCACAGGCTGGCGGCGCTGAAGAGCAGTTCGTTGAGTGGGTTGTTGATGAGCTTGCGCGCCGCCGCAGGAAGCCGTTCCGGCTGACCGGCTGCCCAGAGCAGGATCTGAGTGTCCAGCAGGAGCTTCACGCCCCAACCCCAAACAACGCCGCAATCTCGGATTCGCCCATGCGGTTGAAATCTTTCGGTACGACGATCTCGCCCGCCAGAAACCCCAGCCGCCGCGGCGCCGTGGGGGCATCGAGCGCAGCCACCTTCACCAGCGGCCTGCCCGCCTTGGCGATAACAAACGTTTCGCCCTTGACAGCACGATCGATCAGCTTCGAGAGCTGTGTCTTGGCTTCGTGGATGTTGACTGTGACCATTCTGGACCTCATTAAACTAACCTGAGCGGACTAAGTCTATTTCGCCGACTTCCTTCCGTCAACAGGAAGACGAATTCTACCCGTGAGCATTTCCTGCATCGGGCCTTGTTTAGGCCTCAGCTCTTTTGAGCCTGCCTGGGTCCGGTCTTTCGAGAAGTGCGAAACTTCTTCTGCAGTTGCTGGTTCACGCCGGTCAATGAGAACGCCTCCGGGTCACGCGGACCCCGCCACTGCAACATGTTCTCGTGCTCTTCGTGTTCGGGATCAGCCATCGCCTCCAAATATTCCTGGTAGCCGGATGTTCCTCCCACATCCTCCGGCGGTCCGCGGCGCTCGCCAGCGATACAGCGAGGGTACTGTTGATCGGTTTCAGGCAACAAAATCGCCTCAAGCAGCAAGTCATGACGCCAGTCGTCGCCGAAGTCGTAGGCATATACGAACTGGGTTCCCACTTGCGAGACAACATCGCGCAACCGTTTCCGGCGCTCGTCGATCACCTTGCGCTCGTACATGTCGTCGTCCGGGTCAGGCACGCTGTAGACATGGCGGCCGATGCGGAATTCATGGAGGTGATAGTCTTCCCATCCCATTACGATCTGCAATGTGGAGTGAAGTTGGCCGAGAGTGGAGTCCTCCGAAACATGGACGCGCCGCCAGATCGGGGGATCAATTTCCTGCAGTACGACCTTGAGCTGATAAATCACGCGGTTCTTCTTCGTGGCCATTGCAGGAATCTCTCAGTCGATAGGACGATTCGGTGAAGGGCCATCGTACCAGCAAATTCAAATTCAGCAGCGTGCGGAATTTCTGCTGAGCGCGACAGATTTCGGGCCAAACGACCTGCGCTGTTCCCGCTCCGCGGATGTTATTATTCAGCCGAAGGCAGATTTCCAAAGGTCGCGGGAGACACGAGAACCTCGCGATCGCTGCAGACAAATCAGCCTGGGTGGCGGAACTGGCAGACGCACCGGACTTAAAATCCGGAGGACCGCAAGGTTCGTACGGGTTCGACCCCCGTCCCGGGCATTTCACGGCACAACCTGATGACACAGGGTTTCTCCCTGCCTGAGCCGGCGGCAATTCTCAATTGCAGCGTTGAGGCTGCGATCGAGAGTCTCGGGTGTGAGCCAGGCAATGTGAGGCGTCACGACCACACTTTGAAACTGGAATAGCGGGTTGGTATCCGGTGCCGGCTCGATAGAGTGGACATCCAGGCCTGCACCTCCCACATGTCCCGATTTGAGGGCAGCGATTAGAGCGGTTTCGTCCACAAGTCCTCCGCGAGCGGTATTCACGAGAATGCTCCCCGGCTTCATCTGCGAAAAACTCTTTTCGTTCATCATTCGTTCCGTTTCCGCAGTCAGTGGAATGTGTAGAGAGAGAATGTCCGATTCGGCCAGCAATTGAGGAAACTCGCGCCATT
Source organism: Candidatus Sulfopaludibacter sp. SbA3 (assembly GCA_945861845.1). Taxonomy (GTDB): domain Bacteria; phylum Acidobacteriota; class Terriglobia; order 20CM-2-55-15; family 20CM-2-55-15; genus CAMBFR01. The sequence goes on from CAMAWS010000123.1 coordinate 3,260, forward strand.
CGGCGGCTATGGTCTCGTTTCGTGAACGGCTGGTGTACAGCACTCGCGCCCCGAGCGCGTTCAATGCTGGGGCCAGCCGACGTGGAATTTCGCCGGAGCCGAGAAGTCCAATCGTACGGCCGGAGATTTCGCCGCCGCGATCGAAGACGGCCGGTTCCAGAGTCCAGCCCCTGCCTTCGCGAGTCGATTGATCAAGGACTCGGATTTGCCGCAGGACGGCGAACATGAGGGCCAGAGTCATTTCAGCCACGGCCTGGCTATTGGTCCCAGGCATATTTGCGACGGCAACGCCAAGGGACCGAGCCGCTTCGAGGTCGATCGTGTTCACACCCGTGCCGAGCTTTTGAATCAGGCGGAGCTTTGGCGCATGCTCGATGACCTCGCGCGTGACGCGTTTGGCAACATGAAACAGGACATCCGTGTCGAGCATCTCCTTTGCAAATGTCTCTGTGTCGAATTCATCTACAACTACAATCCTGAGCCACTCCGGCGCCGCATCCTGCAGGCGCTGCCGAAATCCCGGACTTGCTCGATATTGAAGTACGGCTTTCATAGGTATTCTCTGTGCGAAGTGTGCAGTCAAAAATTCGATGTCAAAAAATCGGTGGAATGCACAGCATGTCTCGGGGAACAATGGGCCTCATGAACGCAATGCCTTCGATCAAAGAAATGCAGCGCGCATATCTTCAGAAAGATACCACCTACGACGGCATCTTCTTTCTGGGTGTGCGGACAACCGGGATTTTCTGCCGTCCATCGTGTTCGGCGAGAAAGCCGTTGCCCAGGAATGTGAACTATTTTTCGAGCGTACGCGAAGCGGTCTTTGCGGGGTACCGGCCGTGCAAGCGATGCCGTCCGCTGGATACCGGCGGCAGGCCTCCGGAATGGGTGGCGCGGGTGTTGGCTTTGGCTGATGGCGCCGATAGCAGGGAGGAGAGAATCAGGGATTCCGAAGTGCGGAGCGCCGGCATTGATCCATCCCGTGCCCGCCGCTATTTTCAGAAGCATTACGGAATGACATTCCAGGCCTATTGCAGGGCGCGGCGAATGGGGGGTGCTTTGGATCAGCTTCGACGGGGAGCCGCCCTGGACGATGTCGCGCTCGGCAATGGTTACGAATCCCACAGCGGGTTCAGGGACGCGTTTGCCCGCACTTTCGGGCGTCCGCCCGGAACGAGCCGGGACGTGGATTGCCTCCTTGTATCCTGGATCGAGACGCCGCTTGGCCCCATCATCGCAGCCGCGAATGACCAGGGGCTTTGCCTGCTCGAGTTCACGGATCGCCGCATGCTGGAAACGCAATTCCGGACGCTGAAGAAGCTCTTTTCCTGCGCCATTGTTCCCGGTGACAACGCGCATCTGAAGCAACTCAGGAAAGAACTTGAGAAGTATTTCGCAGGCCAGCTGAAGGAGTTTGCGGTTCCCATTGTGTATCCGGGCAGTCCGTTTCAGCAGCGGGTATGGAGCGAGTTGCTGCGCATACCATACGGCGAGACGCGGTCCTACGAAGACCTGGCCCGGCGAGTCGGTTCGCCGAATGGTCAGCGCGCGGTTGGACACGCAAATGGGACAAACCGAATCTCCATCGTCATACCCTGTCATCGCGTGGTCAACAAGGACGGAAAGCTCGGCGGTTACGGAGGCGGTCTATGGAGAAAACAGTACCTGCTCGACCTTGAGAAAGGGAAGCGCAGCCTGTTGGAGTAGTGCTGCGCTCAGACAAGAAAAGGCCCGAAGCCGTTTGGCTCCGGGCCTTTTCTTGTCTGACTACGAAGCTGATTACTGTTGAACGTCGGCTGGAGTGCAGTTGCCCGACTCACAGCGGTTATTCTCGTTGCAGGAATACTCGTAGAGTTCCTGACCAGCCGGCATCTTCACGTAGACTCGCGTGTTTTTGATTGGCTTGGTGTAGAACTTCGGGTCCGTGAACGTGTATTCGACGGTCATGTGATTGGGGTCGGTCATCGTCATGCGCTCAATCACCCGCAACGCGTCGCTATGCGGATTCTGGGCGGTGTCGAGCCACGTTCTGCCATTGAAGCCGCCGGACTCGATGACCAGCGTGTCGCCTTCCCATCGACCGGCGGAGGTTCCGCGCCATGATGGATCCAGTTGGGCATCCGGAGGAAGCGGCTGGCCGGTGATCGGCACCATGTGGTAGGCGTTGTCCTGCTCCCACATTATCGCCAGACGAGCCGGATGCGCGACGTATGCATGGGGGTACGGGGTGCCAAAGGATCGGACGTATCCCCACGGCAGGCAATGAGCGCCGTAGTCGAACGTCGAGGCTTTGTTGTTCTTATCTTTTTCGGCTTTTCCGGCGGCCGTAAACGGCATTTGACCGCCAACGACGTCGGTCTTGCTCGTGCAGCCCATAGTTCCGCCAGCGCAGCCGTTGGCATCCCTGCCGACATCACCGGTCCGGGGATGATCCCAAACGCCTGTGAGGTCCGGTTTGCCATTCTGCATGCGGGCTATGGCGCCTCCGCCCTGGGCGTCGGCCTGCATCGGTGCCATGGATACCAGCACGAATGCGCCAACGATCAGCAGGGCCAAGTTACGCTTAGAATTGAAAATGTTCTTCATGTCGAAATCTCCTTCGTTACCCGATGACAGCGAACTATCTCGGGAGAACGTCTTCGGCGCCCGCGGTGAATACCTGACGGCCGTCAGCAAAGGTTACCCTGCCGCCCGATCCGTTGGTCGAGCCATCTTTTGCCTGGAAACCTTCAACCTTGATTGTGTCGCCGATCTTAAGTGCCGTCCGGGGAATGCCGCGCCGTGTCAACTGACCCGGTGCGCCACCTGAGAAACCCCATACGCCAGAGCGGCCGGTCACTTCGTCCTTGCCGTCAACGTAGAACCAAATGTGGGGATTCATCCACTCAACCTTCTTTACAACGCCCGTAACTTTCACGGGTTTCTTATCGTCGAACTCTGCAGCGAACGCGTGATGCGCGACGAGAGGCTTGGCTGCCAATAGCAATCCGAAGCTCAGGGCGGCAACAGCAATCAGTAAATTCCGTGACATCGTGACCCTCCTAAATGTTTTGGTTAATGAAAGTCTGATAAATCTGGCAGAAGTCTAAACAAGGCATCTCAAAATGTAAAGAAATGCGCGGTCATTTTATTCGATTACCGGCCTGTCATTTCAATCACTCCGCCCTGTTCAACGGCGATATTCATATAGACCCGGCCCGTGTGATCCGGAGTCAGCTGGAGTGGGTTCGGTTCCGGATTCAAATAACGATCGAAGACTCTAACCGTATATTGCCTGACGGTCTGCGGACCGCGCATCCGCCCGGCGAACCGGTTGCCGTCGGTTGCGTTCATCACATAGATCGTCTTGCCGTCTGCGTTGAGTTCCGAAAACTCCAGGTTGCGGATGTAGGCAAACGTTCGGTCTTTTCCTTCAATCTTATGGTTCGGTACACGCAACTGACCGAATGGCGAAAGCCGGCCCTTCGCGAGATCGTCCTTGTACGTTCGATAGAAACCAATCCAGGCGCGGAGCATGTCGCGAGTTGAAGGCGCCATGTTTGTGAGGTTTGGCCCAAGTGCGGGAACCCCGACCATGACGGACGTCATGATGAACTTCGCGACTTCAGTTTCCTCTGTTGATGGAGGCCAGTACAGCTGATCCGAGGCAAAGACCACGCCTTTGCTGAATGGGCGAAGCCTCAGCGCATTCAGGCGCATCCGATCGAAGTCACCCGGCGAGTCCTCGCTTTGCCACACGTTGGCGAAAGACTTGTTGTTGAGGTTTGCGTATTTGGCGCGGAAGTGAACAGTTGCGCCAGGATTCGTTGCAAGAATCGTCGATTTGATTGTCTCAAGGTCGGCGCGAAGCCCCTCGCCGAAGGTGTTGTAGTTATGAACATGGGGCGCGACGCAATAGACCGCGAGCCCGTCGATAAAATCCAGCCAGTACCCGTCCGGTTTGTATTTTTCCGCCATTTCGGTGAAAAGATCGCGCAGGTACGTCTGCGTGCTGCGATTTCGGGGGCACAGGTTCACGGTTTCCAGGTTCTCGCCGCGGGGTAACACAAAAGGAGAAGATGTGAGACCCGACCATCCGGGCAGGGAACTGAAGTCGCTGGGAATCTGTATATGAAGGTTGCGAGTGCGCGCATAGCGTTCCGAAGCGCGTCCGACGGCAAAGGGTTGCAGCCAGAGCTGCACGGCCAGGTTGCTCTCCGTCCGAATCGAATCAAACGTTGCCGCCAGGTTCGCAAACTTATTGGCAGGTGGCGCATAGTCGCCGGTCTTGCCGTTCAGCCACTTGGCGTATTCGCCGGCTGGAGCGTCCCATCCGGAATCTGCCAGGTACGCGCCGGCTCCAACTTCGGAGGCCTGCTTCGCCGTTTCCAGCTATAGGCTTTCGTGGACTTCGTCTCCGGACCAGTACCACGTGTCGTAGACGGGCTCATAGGCGCGCTCGCTAATCGGGAAGGGTTGGTAGCCATTGGCAGCGTCCACCCAATCTGCATAAGCTGACGCGGTATCGAACCAGTCCGTCGACGTTTCGGTGGAAATGAAGAAATCGTGTTCGAATACAACCGAAGCCCTTGGAGTTACCGCGGTAAGCTGAAGCTGGTAAAAGCGGCTCGCTCCCGGCCCCCCTTCAATTAAAACCGAGAGATCCTGCTGGCGCAGTCCCATCGCGAAGAGGTTTCGGCCGTCTGCAGCAACGGCGGCGACATAGGGAATTCCATAATTCGGAGCGGCGACGGCGCGGATGTTATGGAACGCATCGGTAGACATCACATCATCCGACGTCACCTCGGATGAGGGATACCAGATCCCCTGGATCTCCGCCCTGGGGATCCGGACGTCGACCTGGAAATGACTCAACGCAAAACGTTCTCCGGAGTGTTTCTTTACGCGCGTGCGGACAATGCTGCCTCCGGAAACTG
>CAMAWS010000124.1 GCA_945861845.1 Candidatus Sulfopaludibacter sp. SbA3
CCCCCCCCCCCCCACGGCTCACTCAAGATCCTCCCTCGATGAACCTTCCTACAGTATCGATTTTCAAAACATGTGGAGTTGATTGCACTGCGTGCCTGGCAAACGTTGCGGCGATTATGTCGCCGATCGCTACGGCGTCTTCGGGCCGCGCCAGCCCCAGCACGGTCGGACCCGCGCCACTGAGGGCGACGCCGAGAAGCCCTGGTGTATCCAGCGCCAGGATCTCACTTAATCCGGGAATCAACGACGCGCGGTACGGCTGATGAATTCGATCGCGCATCCCTTCGCGGAGATTGCGCCATTCGCCCGTCGTCAAGGCGGCGATCGTGAGAGCGGTGCGCTGAAGGTTGTAGACGGCGTCCTGCCTCGAATAGGTTTGGGGCAAAATCGCCCGTGCCTTTCCGGTGGAAAGCTCGAAGACAGGGATCACAACCACCGGCTGAATGCCCTCGGCAACTTTCAGTCTCGAGACAAACACTTCGCCGTCCACGCTTGTTGCGGCCGTGTTCAACCCGCCGTACAGGGCTCCGGAGAGGTTGTCGGGGTGGTCCTCGAACTCATAGGCGTACTCGAAAATCTCGCGGTCACTGAGGTGATCGCCGCGCCAGTCGTTAGCCATCAGCTCATAACACGTCACGCCCGCAATGATCGCCGAGGCGCTCGATCCCAATCCTCGAGCGAGGGGAATCTCGTTGTCGATCTGCATCCGAAACGGCGGCAGGGGCCTGTTCCGCTTGCGCGCAACGCTTTCCGCCACCCGAACGATCAGGTTCTCAGGGGTAGTCGGAATGGACGCGGCGCCCACGCCCCGAACTTCGATGACATTCGCGGCCGCCTCCTCCAACGTTATTCTCAAATATCGATTGAACCCCATGCTCAAGGCGTCAAATCCGGCGCCGAGATTCGCGGTGCTCGCGGGGACACGAAATGTGTGTTTGCGGCTCATTGGATTTCTCTCTCGAAAATCTGCGGAGGAGCGGCTACGCCTGTCCAAATTTCGAACTGCCGGGCGGCCTGCGCCAAAAACATCGTGGTGCCCTGGACTATGGTCTTTCCCTCGTCGGCAGCGGCACGCAGGAGGCGCGTAATCGAAGGATTATAAACCATATCAAAGACGACACTTGCAGGAATGCTGCCGGTTACCGGCGAGGAGTCCATGGCCGGATACATGCCCACGGGCGTGGCGTTGATCAGCAGGTCGCAAGGATATTGCTGAATGTCCGGGATCTCACGGCGCGACAAGACCACAACTTCCCTCGCTTCCTTTAGGGCCACGACCGCGGCTTTCGCCGCTCCGCCATTCCCGAGAATGACAACTTTCTTGCCAACCGGGTCGAACGATGCCGCCGACAGCGCCGCGCGCACTCCATGGACATCGGTGTTGTCTCCGATCCATCTGCCATTACGGCGAAACACGGTGTTTACAGCTCCTGCTTCAACGGCTTCGGGCGTCTGCTCGTCCAGGAATGGCAGCACGGCGCGCTTGTGCGGAATCGTCACTGAAAATCCCTCGATGCCGATCGCAGCTGCGTTTTCGAAAAAATCACGCACGTCAGCCGTTGGGAACTTCATGTACACAAAGTCGAGCCCCATGGCTTCGAAAGCACGGTTGTGGAGAACCGGGGACAAGGAATGTCCGAGAGGCATACCAATGATGCCGATCAGCTTTGTCGAGGTCCTCAGCTTGCGAAAACGATACGTTTCGATCATTTCGCGGGCGGTGATCTGTCCGGGCGCGGCCTCCCGGCCTGCGGCCGCAGAGGCGTAAGTCAGGAAGCTGCCCCGCGATGGACCGATGATTCGCGTAATCTGCGCCATGTTTCCCATTCCAGCCACGATTACCGGCTTTGACCAGGAAGATGACAACAGATCCAGCAAACACCGGTTGTCTGCCCATGAATTGACGAACGTAGCGACCTTTGCAATTTGCGCGGCGCTGGCGCAGGCCCGTTCGAGCGTGGCTTTCACATCAGCCGGCGTCGCGGCGAAGTCGTGAAACGATCCTATGACCTGGGCTCCGGCGAAAGGTTTCGCGAATCGATAGTCGATATCGACAAATTGCGCTCCATTCCGCGCGGCGTGCTCCAGGATGCGCGTCTCTTCTTCGATAGTGCCTGCAAATAATCCGCCTCGTTCCTTGCCCCGGCACGTGGCAATAACGGGCGCCGGCAGCCGATCCCACCGGGCGTGGATCGAAGATTGAGGGTCGGAAAGGTAGTCCAGGCGCACCTCCACGCAGTCTGCTCCGGAAACGTCCGAAGCAAAGACGTCGTCCAAATTTCCTGGTGTAAGGGAAACGCAAAGGCCGCCGGTTTTCATTTGGCTTACTTTACCGGCAGCCAGGTCTTCGAGTGGTGGTGCCATCGCCATCTCATGCGAACAACTCCGTGCTGAGATAGCGCTCACCGGTATCACAAAGAATGGCGAGAACGCGTTTACCGGGGCCCATTTGCTCGGCCACGATGCAACTTGCGTGAAGAATTGCTCCTGAGGACACGCCGCAGAGAATGCCTTCCTGCTGCGCCAGCCTTCGAGCCATGGCACGGGCATCCTCATAGGTAACGGCAAACAGGCCGTCGATGATATTGCGATTCAGGATCTCCGGAACGAAGCCCGCTCCAATTCCCTGAATCTTGTGCGGAGCCGGCCTTCCGCCGGAAAGCACCGGCGAATCGGTAGGCTCAACGGCGTACAACTTAAGATTCGGGAGCTTTGCCTTGAGGGCCTCACCCGTGCCAGTGGCCGTTCCACCGGTACCGATGCCTACGACTATCGCATCCAGCTTGTCCCCCACGACTTGAAGAATTTCCTGCGACGTTGTTTTCCGGTGGGTCTCCGGGTTTGCCGGGTTCCGAAACTGCTGGGGCATGAAGTACTCGGGATGCTCGCGAAGGATTTCTTCGGCCTTGTTGATTGCGCCCTGCATTGCTTCCATGCGGGGCGTCAGAACAATTTTTGCGCCATATGCGCGCAGGAGCGTCAGACGTTCCACGCTCATATCCTCGGGCATGGTGAGGATGACTTTATATCCTTTGGCCGCCGCGACCATCGCAAGTCCGATCCCGGTGTTGCCACTGGTCGGTTCGACGATCGTGCCTCCGGGTTTCAGCCGGCCGTCACGCTCCGCGGTTTCGATCATGCTTAGCCCGATCCGGTCCTTGATGCTGCCGCCGGGATTGAAATACTCGAGTTTCACGACGATCTCGGCCCCACCTTCCTTCGGAATCCGGTTCAGGCGGACGATTGGCGTCTTACCTATAACCTGGCAGATGTTGTCGTAGATGTGATCGTGCATGTCGTTGATCCCGAAGAGTTCCGAAGCAAACGAGAATACCACAGCCCACGTCTATTCCGGAGGGGCTTTACCCGGCAATTCAGAAAATTGCAAATTTGCCAGTGGACAAATCCGCACTGGAAGTTGGAGATTCGAGATTCGAAATTGGACTAACCGAATACTTGACTCACCGATCAATCGGAGACATTTTGAAAATGGACGAATCCTGCACCTCAAATCCGAAATCCCGAAATATCAGATTGGACGGCATGAGCTACGCGTCGTGGTTTCGGGGAGGATTGCCAGTCCAATTGAAGATTTCGGATTTTGGATTTGAGGTGCAGGATTCGTCCAATTTCAAAGTCTCTTCTCGTATGTTGGTGCCCAAATTGTTGCAATACTGAAGCGCTGTTCTATATGAAAAGCAAGAGCTCCCGCGGGTCCCAGGCGGGCACTCACATTGATGATCAGCAACCGCTGGTTCCTGGCTGGCGACCGTCCACGCGGATCGCATTCCGTTTCGGGTTCGCGTACTTCGGACTGTACTGCCTGGTTTCCCACATCATCGTCTACCTTTTACTGCCTCCCAGGACTATTCCGGGCCAGGGCCCGGGCACGCTCTGGCCGATGTTCCAAATCACTTCCTGGGTTGCCGTGAATGTCTTCGGAATCACGGCCCCGCTCGTGTACACCGGAAACAGCCGGGACACCACGTTCTTCTGGGTGCAGGCTTTCCTGGTCCTGTTAGCCGCGGCAATCTTGACAGTGGTGTGGTCTGTGGCCGACCGGCGGCGCGAGAACTATGTCACTTTGCACAAATGGTTTCGCTTGTTCATGCGCTTCGCGGTGGCTGCGCAGATGTTTTACTTTGGGATGGTGAAGGTCATTCCGACACAGTTTCCCGCCCCATCGCTTGTCACGTTAGTTGCGCCCGTTGGCAACCTGTCGCTGCAGGGCATGGTCTGGACTTCGATAGGCGCCTCTCATGCCTATCAAATTTTCACGGGCGTGATCGAAGTGGTGGGCGGGCTCCTGCTGCTTGCGCCACGTACAACGATGATCGGCGCGATCATCTGCCTGGCGAGCATGGTTCACGTGTTCGTCCTCAATATGACCTATGACATTGGCGTAAAACTTCTCTCCTTCACGCTCGTGTTGATGTCGCTATTCCTTCTGGCGCCGGATTTTCGACGCCTGGCCGCCGTCTTCTTTCTCAATCGTCCTGCTGGCGCTTCGACCGAGCCTCCACTGTTTCGCACCCGCCGCGCAAATCGCATAGCGCAGGCCATACAAATCGTGTTCGGTCTTTATCTATTAGGGATGTACGCCGATATCGGACGGACCTACTGGTACGTTGAAGGTGGAGGCGGCAGTCCCCGCTCGCCGCTGTACGGGATCTGGAACGTGGAAGAAATGGCCGTTGACGGCGAAGTTCGCACGCCCGAGCTTAACGATTACGACAGGCGCTGGCGGCGGGTCATCTTTGAATCTCCCCAGTGGGTGTTTTTCCAGCGCACGGACGACTCGTTTATCCGTTATGGGGTCGCCATCGACAATAATAAGCTCGCGCTTACAAAAGGGAGAAGCCGAAGCTGGAGTTCCAGCTTCACTTTCTTGCGCCCGACGCCGGATCAACTGGTGATCGAGGGAGAAATGGACGGCTACAAGATAAATATGAAATTGCAGCTCGTGGAGTTCGACTCCTTCCGGCTGCTGAACAGCCCCTTCCGCTGGACCCGCCCTCCGGACCCCGATGCGGGTCGTTGAATGAGGGATTGAGGGAACGTTGGTGCGAAATCTCAGAAGTATCCGCAGGTAGTATCAACTGGACGATAGCAGCGACTGGCGTTCCAGTGGAATTGGCGATGTTATCAGGCAACCAGCAGTTCGAAGTCGCCCGACGACATCGGCTGATAATCGGGCCATCGCCCAGTCAACTCGATTAAGAGACGTTGCTGCGCGGGGGCAGGCGCACGATTGACCCGGATCACCCTGGCCTTGTACTCGCTCGGCGAATTCGCAATGGCTTGGACGAGGTCGGCTACAAGATAACGGGGCGCCCAGCCGATCATGTAGTAGTCCTCGGTTTGGATTTGGACTGCGAGCCGCATTACAGGATTAGTCAGCTCAATAGTGACATACAAGTTCTCACTGGGTTGCAGCCGGAGAATCCGATTCTGAGCATCTGCATTGAGGTATCGCCAGCCGTGCAGGAAAAAACGACTATCGAACGAGCCGTCCGGTTTGCGTTCCAGCATCGGGAACACTTCAAAGTTATCCGTGGCTCTCTCGCCTCCTGCGACGGTCAAGATGTCTGCGGCATCTGAGCCTTCCGGCAGGTCCAACATCTGAAGGTATTCGGGAAAATCTTGTCGGCTAGATTGAAGGATCCGGTTCATGAACAGGGGAAACAGGACTGAAGACTCGTAGGTCCGGCTCCAGTCGGGAAAGTCCATTAATGGGGCAAGTCCAGCGCTGCTCCGTGCGCGTTGGGCGCCCTTGATATAGCGAAATCGGTAAGCGTCGGCACCTGGCGAAATGTCGAGCCGGCCAATCGGAAACCATTCGCGAGTTACGCGTTTGTCCTGCCATGCGAGGAAAAGAGTCTTGTCTTTCATACGACGATCCTTCTTAGTTGATCCAAGTTATAGCACATCAGCGCGACAGCAAAGGTCCGCGCCAATTCGGACATCCAATCGACCGGCACGCGCCCAACGATTCGTTCCAAGGTTGGGCGTTCCAGGTTTTGGAGGCGCTCCAGGGATGGCCGGAAGAGATCAGGATGCAATGCGCTGGCGCGACGCACGAGGTCAAGAGGGCTTATTGCATGAACATCCGTTGGTGTCCAGAAGATCGCTCCGCGCGCTCTTTCAGAATACCGCCCTACCTGGCTCTCGACCAGCAAGCGTCGACGACACTTCCCTGTGTTGTCGTCTGCCAATTCGCGTCCAAGTGACGAGGCATGGTCAAAAGTGGGTGCAACCATGCCTGCCCAACCTCCTTCAGTCCGCTTTCGCAAAATTCCCCAGTTCTCATGATGGCGGTCGGTATTGCCAATCAAAGCGTCCAACACCAGGTAGTCCGTCAGGCGTTCCTTGGCCCAGCGCGCGCCATCCGGAGTTAGAAAAGTACGGTCAAGCGCCAAATGGATATTCTCCAACGTGTGATCCGACTGCCTAAATTCTCTCTGAGGGTCATAACCCAGGACGTGACCCGCCAGGGCCTGGTTGCCGTGGTAAAGCTCCCGGCCTTCTCGCGCGAAAGACTCGGTCGCCGACCCACGAGTCCCTTGAAATACTGCGAGTTCAACCCGCGCGTGGAACACCTCGATTGCATCGGCAACTTCTGCAGCAATCTTCTCCGCCCAGTGCTGACCGGTTCCTGCCTGCGGATACTTGAAAAGCCAGGGGGACTGCTCATTCTTCTCGTCGTACCAGAACTTCTGTTTGCTACCCAGCGCTTCAGATTGAGATACCCAATCTGATTGAATCTGCAAAATTGGATAGGGCTCGGTCTCAATCCGATTCATACAGCGATCTCTCCACTCATCACGCCGCGAACCCGGTTGGGGCGATCGGATTCGGTGCTGGTTGCCCGACTACCGCGTAGGACCTGCAGTTCGGACGGACATACGACCAGATAACGTCCCCATGTTGTACGCCGCGGCTCACTTGGCTGCCCGCGCCAACATCGGCGGGAGCGCAGCCTGATACGACGCTAACGGCCCACCCCACTCCGGGCGGAACGCCGTCCACACCCACGCCCGACCCGCAGCCCGCCGCAACGCCCCCATTGCAGACGCATGTTGAACTGACGTTCAGCGCCGACTGCAACCAGCTTTTCACCGCATGGAACGCCATCGCCAATCTCGCCGACATGGCCGGGATAGTCACCGCCACGATCCGTGCTGAAAAATCCGAAGGCTTTGACAAAGCGAAGCTCCAAAACGGCGTGATGGAACCGCTGCGCGAGGCGGACTTGATTCCGTAGCCGGCCTCCACGTTCGATCAATCGGTTCGTGGATCAAGTTCGCGCTTCTGGTGAAATCTTCCATAGAGTGTGCAAATCTCGCGGGGGTCGATGTAGCCTCCCCGCGACGGCAGGCCCCTTGAACGAGCTTCATATACACGTTGGCGAATTTATGAAATCGCGTATTTGCTTCTGCCTTGCCCGCCTACTGCCGGTCATACACGACCGTATTCACGACCTGTTGTCCTTGAGCATTCGGCGTGGTGCTCGTCACGGTCATGACCTTGTCATCGGCTGAGATCGTTATCTTGCTGGTTGTGGTGACCCGACCGTCCTCCTTGACGACGGTGGTGTAGGTGCGTTCGTCAATTTGAGTGTATGCGTTCGTGACCACGGCTTCTACACCTTGCAGCGTGTAGTCTTTCGCATCGAGTTTTCCCCTCCATTCCCAATGCGTGACTCCTCCCCGCGTGCCGACGATGTCGTAAATGACCTTCAGGCCGTCTTCCCACGGCGCGATCTTGCAGGTCACGCGGCGGTACGGTGCCCCGTCAGCGAACGTCGATTCGGCAAGGTTGACGCGCCAGGTTCCGAGCAAGGGCTGCAGGCCTTGTGCCCAAATGGGAAACGGTAACGAAGGCGCCGCGATGATTGTTACTATTCCGGCGGCAAGGAAGATTGATCGCAGGGACATGGCTTGAGGATAGTACGGTTTCATTGGCGCTTGTCAACCGGCGTGGCCGCCAGGCAGTGGGTCATTTTGAAATATCTCAATTAGCCGGTAGAGTAGGCGAATAGGCGACCCGAAGGCGACCTATTCGCCCCTCGTCGAACCGGACATGAAGATTTCCCTCATCCGGCTCTCATGTAAACAATCGACCAGAGCGGCGCGGCGGAGACAAATAATGCAGACCAAGCTGCCGCA
>CAMAWS010000125.1 GCA_945861845.1 Candidatus Sulfopaludibacter sp. SbA3
CTTCTTACGCAGGATGACGATGGCCTGGTCCATATCACCATTGGCTTCGGTGAGCGCGTTCTTACAGTCCATCATTCCCGCGCCGGTCTTCTCTCGAAGATCTTTGACTTGGTTAGCAGTAATCGCCATATCTATTCAGTTCCTTTCTCCGCCTGACTTTGACAAAAAAATAGGCGAAAACTAAACATTTCCGCCTACTGTGAATTCGAATTTTAGAATTCGAACATGTCCTCTACATTATTGCTGCTTCGTTCGGAGTCTCGATCGGTTCCTCTTCGCCTGCCTTCGCTTCGACTCTTCTCGCCTGTGTTCGTTCACGTGGCGCTGCAGCATCGGTCCCCTCGGTTGCCTCGGCTTCATCCCTCGCAGCCTTGCCGGCGGCCCCAGCGGCGTCCTTCACCATCGCCTGCCCTTCGAGCACGGACTCAGCCACCTTCGAAGCAAAAAGACGAATCGCCCGTAACGCATCATCGTTGCCCGGAATGACGTAATCGACAAAATCGGGATCGCAGTTCGTGTCGACAATTGCGATAACCGGAATACCAAGACGCCGGGCCTCGGCAACGGCGATCTCTTCATTCTTGGAATCGATGACGAATATTGCATCGGGCAGTCCCGACATGTTCTTGATGCCGGAAAGATTCTTCTCAAGAGCCTTCCGCTCCCGCTCCAGGCGGGTCACTTCCTTTTTTGGCAGGATTTCGTAGCGACCATCAGTCGCCATGATGTCTAGCTCTCTCAGTCGCTTGATGGATTTCTGAATTGTTGCGAAATTCGTCAGCAGCCCGCCAAGCCACCGCTGATTAACGAAAAACATGTTGCAGCGATTAGCTTCTTCGGCAATTGCGTCCTGTGCCTGACGCTTGGTTCCAACGAAGAGCACAGTCTTTCCCTGGGATGCCAGTTCAGCAACAAATTGGGTAGCTTCTTTGAAAAGACGGAGAGTCTTCTGGAGATCGATGATGTAGATTCCGTTGCGCTCACCAAAGATGTACTGCTTCATCTTCGGGTTCCAACGCTTCGTCTGGTGCCCAAAGTGGACGCCAGCCTCCAAAAGCTCCTTCATTGTAATAGACGCCAAAAAAACCTCCCCTGTGAAATTTGGTTCACTGTGATCTCGGAAAAAACAGCGCCAGCAGGGAGGCGATCCCTGCTGGCGACAACGAATCTATCGCTTTGAGAACTGGAAGCGCTTTCGTGCTCCCGGCTGTCCGTATTTCTTGCGTTCCTTCATGCGTGGATCGCGCGTCAGGAATCCGGCCTTCTTTAACGAAGGACGCAATTCCGCGTTGAACTCCACTAGCGCGCGCGCGATTCCGTGCTGGATAGCCCCAGCCTGCCCACGCATCCCGCCGCCTTCCACATTAACAAGAATATCGAACTTGCTAAGCGCATCCGAGACCTGCAAAGGTTGCTTGATGATCATGCGATGGGTTTCATCAAAAAAATACTGATCGATAGGCTTCTTATTGACCGTGAAGTTACCGCTTCCCGCCCGAAGAAACACTCTCGCCGTTGATGTCTTCCGCCGCCCTGTACCGTAATGCTGGACTAAACTCAAGTAATTTCCCTGCCTTGTCTATAACTTACAGCTTTAGTGCCTCCGGTTGCTGGGCCGTATGCGGATGCTGATCCGCAAGGTATACCTTCAACCGCTTCACCAGACGCTTCCGGAGCTTGTTCTTCGGCAACATACCGAGGATTGCCTCCCGGATGATCTTCTCCGGCTTATTGTCAAAAAGCTTTCGCGCGGACACCTCTTTTAAGCCACCCGGATAGAGTGTGTGCCAGCGGTAAACCTTCTTGTCTAACTTTTGGCCGGTCAGTTTGATTTTACCGGCGTTGATAATTATGACGTGATCGCCGCTAATCAGAAAAGGAGCATACTGAGGTGTGTGCTTCCCTACTAAAATGGTAGCTGCCTTCGTTGCGACGCGTCCCAGTACCTGGTTAGTCGCGTCAATCACGAACCATTTGTCTGAGGCTGCCAACTCATCGGCGGCCAGAAATCGGGTAGACGACATACTCAGTTCCTCTCACAATCAATGGTGCAAAAGTTTGATAGTATAGGGAGCCTTACGACATGTCAAGCAGCCCGCTCGTTGTTTTGATGGCATTAACCTCGTTCCTGATACTTCCTGGCGGCTCCATTCAGAACGTTACTCCAGATTCTGTGAGCAATCTTTTGCTTCAGGATGACGTTGAACAGGCCGAAGTTCTCCTGGACCGGCAGTCCAAGACCTCCCTGACAACAGCCCTGAAGGGAGAAATAGAGTATAGAAAAGGGAATTTCGATAAAGCTCAAGCCTTGTATGACGAAGCTCTTCGCATGGACACCGGTACGGCCCGGGCTCACCTGGGGTTATCGAAGTTAGCGATAGCCAAACTACAAGGCAACCAGGCCGTTACCGAAATATTGCGGGCCATTGAATTGGATCCGAAGGTTCCCTTGTACCGTCTCTACGCCAGCGAGGCGTATGCCGTCCAAAAGAATTACGTGGAGCAACGAAAACAACTGGAAGAATATGTCCGTCTGAGCCCGGCCACTGATGATGATCGATTGGCGGAAGCCAAGGCTGGCATCGAGCTGATCGATGCATTTGGTGACGAAGAGATAGCCCGCGTGGAAGGTCCGGAGTCCCCCGCACCCGTACGTTTCGGGCGAACCCTGAATCTCATCTTTTCGAACATCATGATAAATGGAATGGGACCCTACAATTTCGCAATCGATACCGGCGCCACACAAACCGTATTGAGCCAGAAGCTCGCCGCCGACCTGGGTCTTGCACCAATTACTACGACCATCATGCATGGCATTGGAGGATCCGGAAAAATTGAATCGAAGATGTATCGCCTCGATGAGATCGCCATCGGCGATATGAAGGTCAGAAATGTGCCGGCGGGCACATTTGCCGATCCGCTTCTAAGTCAACTTGCAGACGGAATTCTCGGAACCGCCATGCTCTCGGACTTCATAATTACGATCAATTACCCGAAAAACCAGATGGAGCTGTCGCGAAAGAAGACGGCAGCCGACGCGTCGTCGGAAACCCTGCCTGCCTGGTACTTCAGCAATCTGCTTCTTGTCCCGCTCGAAGTCAACGGCAACCGGGGCAACTTCATCGTCGATACCGGCGCGGTTACGACCGTGCTCTCGCACAGCATGGCATCGAAATTGGGCGTGAACGAGAGAACACCTGGAGCGAGGGTCGATTTGGGAATTGTCGGCGTTGGGGGCTTTGAAGCCGTCGTTCTGCAGGTGCCGAATGTGACAATCAAGACCCCGAATCGTTCGGAGCAGTTCGCGCAAGTCGTCTCGATTGACCTTAAACAGATTTCCAAAATGCTTGGTACTGAGGTTTCCGGTGTAGTCGGGTACGACTTCCTTCAGGACTACCAACTGACCCTGGATTATTACGGTACTGAAGTCAGACTGACCAAACCGGCAAATTAACCCGCGGATTCCCTGTTCCTCTCGAATAGATAGAACGCCCCTGGCGCCGGGCGGTCCAGGCGAATGAAGTCGGTAATAGAAAAGCCGCCTGCGAAATAATGTTGGCACGCGGTCCGAATAGTTTGCTGCCATCTCCGCGCCCGTTCTAAATCCATCTGTTTTAAGTCCGTCACATTTACTGGCGCCTCAAGCAGCAGGACGTCTTCACTTAAGCCCAGGTTCGGTTCGTGGCCGCCGCCGCTGATTCGTGGAATACGATCCAGGTCCCGAAGAATAAGGGGCGGACTTCCCCCGTCACTCCTCTCTCGGACTCTTTCGGAGTTCAGATTCCACTCCGCAATGAGGCGGTCTGTAGGCAGGCCACGATGAAGAAAACTGCCGGACACTCCGTAGGCGTTGCTCTCGTACTTGCGAACTACGACGCCCAATTTGTGGATGTTGAAGTGGGCGTTAACCGCCTGAAGCGGATCGAAGGTCCAACAGATCTTCTCGATGCCGCTGGCCAGCGCCTCCTGCCTCTGTTTCAACTTCAGCCGCCATCCAACATTCTTGTTCCGGTAGCCCTCCCCGACAGCGGTCATATGAGACCACCAAAAGAGCTTCCCGGCTTCCCGCCCGAGTATTGCGAACGAGAAACCAATCAGCCGTCCAGGGGATTGACCGGCCACCAGCACGCATCCCCCATATTTGCCTGCCAACAACAGCATTGGCAACGTTGCAACGTGGGCGTCGTCGCCCCAAACTTCCTTTTGAAGCTCTACTGCAGCCAGGTAGTCTTCAATCCCGGATGCGCGCCGGATCGCGACATCGACTTCTGTCATGACCATCAATAGAATACAAAATCCATGGACTATACAAGCATGACGCCATCTGCCCGGCATCTTCATGAGTACTGAAAGACGGAACCCGCGGAGCGTCGACATCGACCTCTTTGGTACGGAACGCATTCTCAGGACCATCAACAGCGAGGACGCGCAGGTGGCCGCCGCGGTTGGCGTCAGTATTTCGGAAATCGCGAAAGTAGTAGAAGCGGCCGTGAAGAGTCTCCAGGCTGGGGGCCGGATGATTTATGTGGGTGCTGGTACCAGCGGGCGCCTGGCTGTCCTCGATGCCGCCGAAATCCCGGCTACATTTAGCGCTCCGCCTGGATGGGTCCAGGCAGTGCTTGCAGGCGGTGCGAAGGCGTTCAATAAGGCGCAGGAAGGGTCGGAAGACGACGACCAAAAAGCGGCAGCCGACCTGAAGTCCAAAAGGATCACACACAAGGACATTGTTGCCGGAGTTTCGGCCAGTGGCGCTACACCTTACACTCTGGCCGCGCTGGACTATGCCAAGAGCAAAGGGGCCGTTACCGTCGCCATCGTCTGCGCGCCGAACTCGCCCATGGCGAAGGTGGCTGATATTTCGGTTTGCATCAACGTTGGTCCCGAAATAATCACCGGGTCCACTCGTCTCAAGGCCGGTACCGCCCAGAAAATGGTGCTGAATATGATCAGCACTGCCACGATGATCCGCCTCGGCATGACTCACAGCAATTGGATGATCAATGTGGCGATGACGAATCACAAACTCCGCGAGCGCGGCGTTCATATCCTCCAGGAAATTCTTGGGATCGAGAAAGACGAAGCTGCCCGGCTCGCGAAGGCCGCGGGCGGCAAGCTGAAAGTAGCCGTCGCGATGGGCGCCACCGGGTGCGATCGCAAAGATGCCGAAACGCGGCTGGACAAAGCGAAGGGCAATCTTCGCGCAGTCCTGGGGCACTCCGGGGGCGGTCGTGGCTAGGTCCCCATTGCTCGCCATCGATGCGGCCAGAATAGTCGATCCCCTCAGGACATTTGCTCCAGGGCGATTGATCATCGAAGCAGGATCCGTTCGCGAGGTTGGAACGCAGGACAACGTCCGAGTGCCTTCGTCCGCTGAAAGGGTTGACCTTTCCGGCCTCACACTGACGCCGGGGTTTATTGACCCTCACATCCACGGCTGTGGCGGCGCCGATGTCATGGACGGAACATACGACTCGCTGAACTTGATCAGCAGGACTCTTGCAAGGCACGGTACGACAACGTTTCTTCCGACCACTGTCTCCTCTGGCGAGGATGTACTTTCCCTCGCCGTTGAAAAGCTTGGCAACCTCATGTCGAAAGTCTTCGAAGGCGCCACGCCTCTCGGAATCCACATGGAGGGGCCTTTCATCAGCCGCATGAAACGTGGCACCCACAAGGCGTCCAACATTGTTCCTCCAAACGCGGAAATGTTCCTTAGGTGGGTTCAGCTATCGAACCGGCAAATCCGCCTCGTTACGATCGCTCCGGAGCTGGACGGGATTGACCAGCTTCTCGCCGCTGCGGCTCAGGCCGGCGCTACCGTAGCGATGGGCCACTCAAACGCTTCTCTTGCGGAGGCTAACGCCGCGGCAGATCGGGGAGTGTGCTACGCAGTCCACACGTTCAATGCGATGCGTGAATTTACCCATCGCGAGCCTGGAATTGTGGGAGCCGTACTTTCTGACGACCGTATATTCGCCGAAATCATTGCCGATGGCGTGCATGTTCACCCGGCTGCGGTCCGGACGTTTGCGCGGGCAAAGGGTAAGTATCGAATCGTGCTGGCAACGGACTCAACCAGCGCGGCCGGCATGCCCGATGGCCAGTATGTTCTGGGATCTCACATCATTAATGTCAGTGGAGGAGTCTGCCGCGACTCGGAAGGCCGGCTTGCCGGCAGCACGCTGACACAGGACGTCGCGCTCAAGAACATGGTTGCCTGGACGGACCTGTCGTTTGAAGAATCCGTGATTGGGCTTACGCTCAATCCTGCGAGGGCGCTTAGACTGGAGAAGAAAGGCATGCTCGAACCGGGCGCCGACGCGGATGTCGTAGCACTCGACGAACACTTCATGGTCGTCCGGACGTATGTTGGTGGCAGGTTGGTATGGACAAACTCAAAATAACGGCTGGCAGGCCCCTGGCTGGGACGGTCCGGATCAGCGGCGCTAAGAATTCCGCGCTTCCTGCGATGGCCGCGGCATTGCTTACGTCTGGCGAACTCCTGCTGGAAAACCTTCCGTTCGTCAACGACATCTTCACCATGCGGCGTTTGCTGCGGGAGCTCGGCGTCAGCGTCGAGTTCGAAGCGGACCATGCCGCTCGATTGTGTGCGGCGACGATTCAGTCCCACGAAGCCCCTTACGACCTTGTGAAAACGATGCGCGCATCGGTCCTTGTCCTTGGGCCGCTTCTCGCCCGAACCGGCCGCGCGCGCGTTTCTCTTCCCGGTGGATGCGCAATTGGTGCGCGACCGATCAATCTGCACATCAAGGCGCTGGAGAAGCTCGGGGCAGAGGTCAGGACCGAACATGGATACGTGGAAGCCACCGCCGCGGGCCTGGTGGGATCAGAAATCCTTTTCGACAAGATCACTGTCACCGGAACGGAAAACCTGATGATGGCAGCGGCACTGGCGCAGGGCCGGACGGTTCTGGAGAATGCGGCGCGCGAACCCGAGGTTGTCGATCTTGCCGAACTGCTGAACAAGATGGGAGCGAAGATCGAGGGCGCGGGTACGCAGACCATCGCCATCGAAGGCGTGCGGCAGCTCGGCGGAACCTCGCATCGCATTATTCCCGACCGGATTGAGGCTGGCACCTTTCTGGTTGCTGCTGCGATCACCGGCGGTGAACTCGTCCTCGTGGATACAAATCCGGGCCATCTTTCCGCTGTAATCGACAAGTTGCGCGAGGCAGGAGTCTCCATCGAGGCCAGCAACGGCAAGATACGAGTTCGTGGCCAGGCAGAGCTGAAGGCGGTCGATGTCATTACCAAGGAGTATCCTGGATTTGCCACGGACATGCAGGCCCAGTACATGACGCTGATGACGCAGGCTACGGGCACTTCGGTAATTACCGAAAACATTTTCGAGAATCGTTTCATGCATGCCAGCGAACTCATGCGGATGGGGGCGAGTATACGGCT
This sequence comes from Candidatus Sulfopaludibacter sp. SbA3, assembly GCA_945861845.1. Classification (GTDB taxonomy): domain Bacteria; phylum Acidobacteriota; class Terriglobia; order 20CM-2-55-15; family 20CM-2-55-15; genus CAMBFR01. Next base: position 7,426 of record CAMAWS010000125.1, read on the forward strand.
CGACGGGTCTCGAGCAATCGTGACTGGGAAGACCCGGTTGTCGGGCGCAAACGTCATCGCGTCCGATCTGCGTGCCAGCGCCTCATTGATTCTTGCCGCCCTCGTGGCGGAGGGATCTACTGTCATTGATCGCGTCTACCACCTCGACCGCGGCTACGAAAAAATCGAGGACAAACTTCGGTCGGTTGGAGCCGAAATCGAACGCCTGAAGTGATTTGGTGGCGCGATGGTGAAGTGACAAGTGGTGGCGAATAGGAATTTCAAACGCGGTGAGCCGTGTATGGATGCGGCATAATGGGTCTTATGTAAACCTCGCGCGCGGCCATGCCAATCAGGAATTCTCGACGTTTCATGCGGCGAACTATACCAGCGGGCGCCAGCGCCGTTCACCAGAAAATGCTGTGTGATTTGACGTGCAGCGGGTTGCGCGTGGTCAGGCTGAGCGCGATCTATGGGTGTGAATGACCCGCGGCCACCCCACTGAATGTCCCTCACGGCACGGCTTGGCGAAGGGGCGTGATCCACTGTAGCAGCACGCTGCCAATCTGCGGAAACTGGGCAGCGAAGAGTGTCAGAATTGGCAGTAATCCATACACCAACACCTTGCCAAGGAAGACGCCATCCCACTCGATGCGGCCATGCTTGGTGGACGAGAGACGAGTCATGACGATGCCGCGCTCGAGAGCGATGAACACCTTAAGTGAAGCGACGACTAC
>CAMAWS010000126.1 GCA_945861845.1 Candidatus Sulfopaludibacter sp. SbA3
CGCCTATGGGGTTTTGAAGCGCCGGACTTACCGCGAGGGAAATGGGAGTGGGCGACTCATCGCTTACCTGACGCTGCAGCCTCGCCAACTGAAGGTGGCCGAGCGGCACGCTGTCGTAAAAGGCGCCGACGCCGCCGCTTATCTTGGAACTGCGGTCCTTCCCGGGCAGGAAGGAAAAACCAATCCGGGGGCCAATGTTGTTTTGGCCCACGACGCGTTCCCGATCCAGGCGAACTCCGAATTCCATCTGGAAAATGGGGCTGAGGTCCAGTCGATCCTGAACAAAAAAACCGTATTCCTGGTTCCGGACCGTAGCGGCATCGGGGCCGACGAATCGGATCGCGGAAAGGACGTCGCCGTTTAAATCGTAAATTCGATAATCGCGCTTGTTGACGGCAAGGTCGGACGTCACGTGATCAAATTCAACGCCGGCCTTGAATCGGTGCGTCACGCCGTGCCAGGCGCGTTCCCATGCAGCCGTCTGCGCCACGTGAAATCGATCGTTGTTGCCGCGGGTGTCGGAAAAGAAGTTGCCTCGCCATCCCGTCGGCCAGACTTCGAAGGGAGCTGTCCCCTTGGCAAGTTCAGTTTCCCTTCGGCCGCTCCACTGAAAGATGCTGTCATACAGCGTGCCCTTCCAGACGTTCCGATGATCCACTGCAACCGTCAGTCCCCGGCGTAGCGCGTTTGTTGTTGCTTCGGAATGCCTGAAGCGGTTGAGCCCGCCGTTTCCGGAGTAGTCCGAGTTATGCAGGAAACTCACTGTCAGCAGTTGCGCCTGGCGGGGGCTCCACTGCAGCTTCAGGAGTTGGTCCAGTACGCTCTCGGTCTGGCGGTCTTCGCCATCGTGAATGTCTTCGTTGAACCTGCGGACGTATCGCAGGCTCGCGGAGTACATGAACCATACCTTCCCTGGAATTACCGGTCCCGAAGCCAGCACGCGTGGAGAGAATACGCCGATGGTATTGCGCTGGAAATTGATGCCCGGGAAGAAATCCGTGGCGTTCCACTGCATTCGATCGCCGATGAAACGGCTCTGGACGCGGACCACGCCCCCGGAGCCCTTTCCAGATTCCGCCGAGTAACCAGCCAGGTCCAGGTCCACGCTTTCGATCGCATCAATCGGAATGCTGGACGCCAGCCCGCCAGTCGAGGGATCTGTCAGGTTGATTCCGTCCAGTTGATAGCGAGTCTGGCTGCCGCTGGAGCCATGAATGTGAATATCGTTGTTGCTGTCGTTCACTACTCCAGGCATCAGGGTCAGCGCGTTCTGAAAGTTACGCCGTCCGGTATATGGAACGTTCTGGATGACCTCGTCGTTGGCGGTCTGGCGAGGGGAAAGCGCATCGCGGTTGATCGGCTCCGGGCGGGCGATTACTTCTATGGATTGCTGAAGAACTTCGGAAGGCGCCAGCGCGAATTCGATGGTCTTGCTGGCCTCCATCCGGATGCTTGTTTCCGATGTAAAGAAGTCGGCCTTTGTCACCGTTATGCGGTAGGAACCCAGAGGGAGACGGTCAAACGCAAATCTTCCGAGATTGTTGGTTTCTGCTAACCAGCGGCGCTGGCCGGTCGCACTCTCCAGAACGATGCGGGCTTCAATCACCGCCGCGCCGTCGAGGCTTTTCACTACGCCCGTCAGCGACAAATCGTCTGCGGACTGAAAGAGAAAGACTGATAAGAGGGCCGCGAGAATGACCATCCTTGTAATCCTACGCTGTCTACGGCTGAACGAACTCTCCTCTTGAGGGTACGCCCTGCTGCCGCTCGACCGGGAACCTGCTGTACGACTGCGCCTTCCAGCGCTCAAATACCAACGGAAGGCCTTCTGCCTGAGCCGGGTCCGGATTGTTCATGACGTGAAAATGCAGATGGGGCTCGAAGGAATCCCCGGAGTTGCCTACTGCAGCGATTGGGTCCCCAGCCCTAACCCGCCTCCCGACACGGACCTCGACACTGTTCGGTTTCAGCCGGCCGTAGTACCCATACTGATTGTTCCCATGGTCAATAACAACAACATTGCCTGTTGGTGTGTTGACGTTCGTAGTTTGACCGGGGATGTTTTCAATAATATCCGAACGCACAAAGACGACTGTCCCGTCCTTTGCGGCGAGGACTTTCTTACCGTAGGCGAGGTAGTCCTCGTTCCGGGACCCGTCGCGCAGGAAACTCCGGCCGTTCGCGCCGATCTGGAGGAAATCATAGGCAAAAGCTTCGGCCAGGAACCGCTTGTGCGTATCGAGAAAGCCGTGTTCGCCGGCAACGTACCAGATGCCGTCGAACGGCAGCCGGCCGGAGAATCCCTCCACCCGGCGGAGTTGAGTTGACAACTTATGGGAATCGATTCTCTCGCCGGACTTGTATTGCGCTTCGACGAGCAGCCCCTCACCGATGAACCCCTTCGGAAAATCCAGGAAGATATCGGAAATTCCCTTTCGTTCGCCGGGCTCAAGACGCAAGCTCTCTTTCGTCGTAGGCTCGATGCGGCGCCGATCAATTGCGTTGTCGAAAAGGCCGATCAGGGCCGGCCCTGAATACTGACCCGAAAAGAGCACGCCCTGGGAGTTGACGATGTCAAAACGCACCCACTCGATGTCCAGCGGCGCCTGAGACAGGTTGTGTAGAATCAAATGGAAAAAGACGCGCTCCATCGGCACGATGTTGCCTCCGACGCTTTCGACGTGGATTGCGTCAGGGCGCGCAAGAATCTCAAGATCCTGCGCCAAGGCCGTCGCCGAGAGCAGTAAAATCAGCAGGAACACACGCATATGCGCTTGAAGGCTAAGTCATGGAAGTAGTAAAAATCAACTGCGCCATGAGGGGCAGATGAAAAACATATCCGCAGTCATTGCACTTGCCGCAGTCCTGCTCGGTATCGGCTGGCTCACCTATTCGAGCCGGGATGTCGCGCCCGATCTCGCGCCTTTCTTTCCAACCCCAATGAGCATCGTCGGCGAAATGCTGAAAATGGCCGACGTTAAATCCACCGATGTTGTTTATGACCTTGGATGCGGAGATGGCCGGATTGTGATCGCCGCCGCCGCTGACTTCGGGGCCCGCGGCGTGGGCGTGGAATACGATCCCGAAGTGGCCCAGCGGGCAATCGACAACGTAAGTAAGCGAAATGTCGACGATCTCGTGGATATCGTGATTGGCGACGCCACAAAAGTGGATGTCTCTCCGGCGTCCGTGGTGACCCTGTATTTATTGCCCGACACGATTGCCGCCGTTCGCCCACGGCTTGAAGAATTGCTGAAGACCGGGACGCGCGTCGTCTCCCATAATGCCGAGATGCCGGGCTGGAAAACGGTTTCCGTCCAAACCATCAACGACGATGATGGCCGTGTCCACAAGCTGTATCTTTACGAAATAGGAAAGCAGTAGGGAATTACCAGCTTCGAACGCGGCCGATGTCGATGTGGACGAATTGTGACGCGGGATAATAACCGACACCGCCCGCATTCAGTGACAGCGCAGCTTTTCGAAGCGCTGCCACACTCCGGTCCGGCAGCCGAACATCCGCCGCCATTCCTTTCAGGTGCAGGCTGTTCTCCGCCACAGCGATGCTGTGACTGCGCAATGCGGCATTTGTCTTGGGAGACCGGTAGCCTGAAATGATCTCAAACGGGCCCTTCGTCTCCATCGTCGTATGCAATTCACACATCAGGTCCAGCAAACGGGGATCGATCGGATGGACATCCCCCGTTCGAAAGTCGCGCAGGATGTGGTGAATCTCCGACAGCGAACCGGAAACATATTCGCCCTGGGCCCAATAAACAGTCTTCAGTTTTTCGCCCGTGTGGAGGTTTTCCAGGGAGAGCGACCGTTCGTTCAGTGATGCAAAACTGGAGGAGGCGGATAACCGGGAGGCGAAAGTCGAAATGCTGACCGCGCCGAACGCGCCCAGTTGTAAAAACGATCTGCGATTCAATAGATGACTCCAGGCAGCGAGCTTCATGCGGAGTGCAATCCCGTCGTGCTCACTTGATAACCTCGGTGGCTGTTGAGGAGTCTAGCATGCCCCATAATGGTAGTGAACCAATTGACGTGACGGTCTGCAGGATAGAGCCGCGAAGCGGCGGTAGACAGTGGCAAACGCCGCCGGTCGTGTGTTTCGGATCGCGACTGCTCATTGCGCGTCCGGAGTTTCACACCATAAAGTTGGCCGGAATCGCCTATTGGTTCAGTTTCGCTTCAGGCGGCGGATTGAGTGCGGCCAGGAGGAAAGCCCCGCCCAGCCCGGAAAGAACTGAATAGTCGAGGGGAGCTTTGATTCCGGAGGCTCCAGCCATCGCGATAAAGAAAATGCCTAGCAGCGCGGCGCTGCCGAGGGCAGCCCATCTCAGGTAAATTCCCGTCAGCAGCGCTATGCCAAACACAACCTCCGCGGCAGTGGCAATACCTGCAGCAATGGGGACCAGCGGCGCGGGAGTAAACCAGTTTAACTTTGAGGCGTAGACCATGAAGTGCGACCAGTCTCCCCAACTCACGCCGGGCGCTCCATTCGGTCCCCACAAACCGAAGCGATCGGCGGAGGCCGACAAAAACGCCGTACCCAAACCCACACGCAGCACGATCTGCGCGCACTTCACAAAGGCGCTATCGTTCATACGGGCAGTGTCACCGGTGCGCCTTCGGGAACGATGATGGTGACAACCAGCCGGGCCGGCTTGTCCGGACTCGCATTTGCCGATGTTGTATGCTGGGCTCCCGGGGGCTCATAAAAGGTTTCGCCTGCTTTCAATGTCGTGGCGGGTTCGCCATTGATTGCAAACCGGACTTCCCCTTCGATGACGTAGCCAATCACCAGGCCGCCATGACGATGGGCACCCGATGCGGCGCCGGGCGGGTACATCAATTCGGTCACCACCGCTTCCATTCCCGCGAAAGGCCCCTCCAGCTTTTGCCGGCGAACCACCTTCGTTTGAGCGCCGCTCGTCTGGGCGCCAACTGTGGGAATCATGGTGATGCCCGCCACCGCTGCTAACAAAAAGTCGCGTCGATTCTTCATAACGAAATTTCTAACACAACATCGATCCTGGGGACTACCAGTATCCGATTATCGAGAGAGCGAAGCCAAATGCGCACTCAAGGTCTGCGAGAAGATCCTCGGTCTTCGATGCAGTTAGAACAGGTATTTCAACGCGACCTGCATGATGCGTGGGTCCTTCGCCGAGATAATTTTCCCGAAGTTCGGAGCGTTCAAGATCGTAACCGGATTACTCGGATTCAAGTGATTCGGCATATTGAACGCTTCGGCGCGGAACTGGACCGTCTGACCCTCCGTGATCCGGAATGATCTTGTGAGTCCCATGTTGATCGTAATCGCCCCGGGTCCCTGAATATTTTTGGAGGCATTGCCCCATTCCCCGTTTGCCGGACGCGCAAAGGCGGCGGGATTGAGCCATCCGTTAACGTTCTTGTTCGGAAGATACGGATCGAGCAGGATTTGGTTCGCGCGGTTGGTCCCGCTGCCGCTCCTCAATGCCGTATTGAATCCCGATTGCACATCGAGGTCACCTCCCGACTGGATACGAACGATAGCCGAAACCTGCCAGGCGCTTGCCAGGGCGCGCAGCGCAGATCCGGCGAAGCGAGGCGTTTCGTAGACGGTTGACATGTTGAAGCTGTGCCGAGTGTCTCCGGGACAACCGCCGCGTTCATCTCGCCGGCGGCCGGGATAAACGCCCGTGCCGGTTTGACCACCACCCGCGACAAAGAAATCGCCGATACAGTGCGACCACGTGTAGTTGCCCTGTACGGTTATGCCGTTACTGCGGCGCCGCTGGACGGAGAGCAACATGCCGTTGTAGTTGGATGTGCTTTCGTCGCTCAGATAGGTCATATTCGCGAAGAACTTTCCCTCCGCCGGGTTTTGCAGAAAAAGGGAGCGCCGCTGATTCGTATTTCCAGTCGTGGAAGCGCCGGGAATATAGATCGCCGGATTGCCTTCCGTCGCGCTCTGCCCGTGAATCGAGCTGTTGCCGATGTAGTTGGCCGCCACCATCCAGTCGGTTCCCACCTGCCGCTGCAGGCTCAGGTTCCATTGATGGACATACGCGGGCTTGAAGTCATCGTTGAAGTTGATATAGAAGACCTGCTCCGGAAACACGACGTCCGCGTTGATTACCGTGGGGAATGGATTGCCTCCCGGATAGCCAAGCCATGGTTCATCCAGGCCACCCGGTGGATCGTTCCGTGTGATCTGATTGCTCCAGGGCGCGCCGTTTCCGAACCAGTGGAACGTCGGAGGCAGATCGTAAAACAATCCGTAGGCAGTCCGAATGGTCGTGCGTCCATCGCCGAAGACATCCCACGCAAGTCCCAGCCGCGGCGCAAACTTCATCCAATGGTCGCGGGTATATTTGTTGCCGAGGGACAGGGGATCTCCGGTGTACTGAAGTCCTGCCGGCGCGTTCTTGAAGACCGTGCTTTTGATGCCCTTGTCGAACCACTCCTGCTCAAAGTGCATAGGCCGGCCCACATGGTACGGCGCCGTGTGCGGTTCCCAACGGATTCCCGGGCTTACCGTCAGGCGGGAAGTAGCCTTCCAGGTATCCTGTATGTAGAGCGCGATGGAGTTCTGACGGACATTCGCCAGAATTGGGCTGCCCTGAACGAAAGCCGATGCTTTGCCCAGCATTAAGTCGGACAAGCCCATTCCGGTAAAGTGGCCGTCGAAAGTTGTGGCCGGAAATACAGATGAACCCACCTTGCCATTGAGCATCTGGTGTATCCAGCTTCCGCCCATGCCTAGTTGGTGGCTGCCCGCTTCGATGCTGAGATCGTCGCCCAAATGGAACGAAGTGGTGTTTTCATAACCCGCGTTCGTGTTGGTGCCGAGGAGGCTGAATCCGGATGCGACTGTCATGACGGTCATATTCGGAATGCCCTCGTACACGCCCTTGGCGCCGAGGGAGGTAAGATCGAAGGATTGCGGAGCGAACTTCGGAATCCACGTACGGTTGATTGAACCACGGAAGGAACTCACGGCCTTCGGGCTGATCAAATAGGTGTGGCCCAGGGCAAACGACTTTACGTGATGGATCAGCTGCCCGTTGCTGCTCGTCAGGGCGTTCACACCATCATAGTCTGCGGGCTGGTCACGGCGGGCTTCCAGATAACGGCCGAAGATCGAATGCTTCTCGTTCATTTGGTAGTCCACTCTGCCGGTCGGGATCCACTCGTTGGACTGCACGCTGCCGCCAAACCGCACTTCGCCGCAGGGATCGCTGGTCCTCGGCATAAGTTTGTGGTTTGCCAGATTCAACGCCACCGGCGAGAACAGTGCCGGATTGACTCGGTTGCCCACAAACGGAGCGCCCAGGTTAATTGCCCTGCCGTTGTTGCACGCCGCGGATGCAATCGTTGTGAAGTCTCCCGCCAGCATCGCCGGCGTCGGAATGAAGGCTCGCCTTGCCGAAGGCCTGGCCCGTTCCGTCGTGCCCTGCACGCCAGCAAAAAAGAACAGTTTGTTCCGGATGATCGGGCCACCGACGGTGCCGCCAAACTGATTCCGCTTCAATCCGTCGTTCGTCACGTCGAATGCATTGCGGGCGTTGAGCGATCCGTTACGCAGGAATTCAAAAAGGGACCCGTGATATTCATTGGTGCCCGACTTTGTTACCGCGTTCACGGCTCCAGAAGAGTGAAAACCGTACTGAGCCGCCAGCCCGCTTGTCTCCACCTTGAATTCCTGCAAGGCATCGGGGAAGGGGAGCGGGAGATTCAAATTGTTATAGGCGTCATTGTGGTTGGCGCCATCCAGTCGATATGTCAGTCCGGTCTGCATTCCGCCGGCGACCTGGATGATGATCGTCGGATAATTCCGGCTTCCCGGGTTTAGCGTGCCCTGTTCCGATGTGGTCGCCACGCCGGACAACAGAACCAATTCGGTCACCTGCCGCCCATTCAAAGGCAGTTCGAGAACACGAACGTTATCGATGACCTGGCTGATTCCTGTGTTACGAGTTTCCACGAGGGCCGCATCGGCCTGCACTTCGATCGTTTCGGAAATCTGGCCCACTTCCAGGGAAACGTTGATTACCGGGTTGGCTCCCACCTGCAAGACGATCCCGGTTTGCACATAAGTCCGGAATCCAGGAAGGGCCGCTTCCAACCGATA
>CAMAWS010000127.1 GCA_945861845.1 Candidatus Sulfopaludibacter sp. SbA3
AGTTCCAGGTGTTGACGAATGGCTACGCCGCAGAGTTCGGACGAGCGTCGGGCGGCGTGATCAACACGGTAACGCGGAGCGGAGGTAATAACGTTCACGGCACGGCTTACTGGTTTTTCCGAAACCAGGCCTTCAATGCGCGCGATCGATACGCCACGATCAATCCCGACGAAACCCGCCATCAGTTCGGCAGCAGCGTGGGTGGAGCGATAAAGCAGGACAAGGTGTTCTATTTCCTGAATGGTGAATTCACGCGGCGGGACTTCCCTCTGATCAATCGCCTCATCAATCCACAGTTCTTTGATGCCAACGGCAATTTCCTCCAGACCTGCACGGCAACCGCAGCACAATGCGATGGGGCCCGGAATTTCCTCAATCGTCAATTCCAGACTTTGGACCGTACTGCCAATTCGGAGCTCGGTTTCGGGAAGCTGGATTTTGTCGCCAACAACCGGAACACGATAAGCACAAGTTTCAATGGCCTCCGATGGATTTCGCCGAACGGCATCCAGACACAGTCTGTGCTGACAAACGGAAATGGTATCGGCAACAATGCAAACTCGACTGTTCGTACGCGTTATGGCCGCGTCTCGTGGACCAACGTCCCATCCAGTACGATGGTCAACGAGTTTCGTTTCGGCTGGTTCAAGGATCGCCTGCACGATTCCGTCAATCCGAAGTTAATCCCGGCTGAAACTGGCACGATCGGTCTTACTGTGGCGGGTCAGTCGAATCTGGGCACTGCCATCGATTACCCTCGCCTCAATCCCAGCGAGCAGCGGTTTCAATTCACCGACAATCTGACCTGGACCCTCGGCAAACACACCATCAAGTTTGGCGGGGATGTCGCTACTACACAGGACTATCTCGACATTCTTCGCAACCGCGCTGGTACATACACCTACTCGACCTGGACCGCTTTCGCCCAGGACTTTTCAGGCAACGCGGCCGGTGCGAAGCGCTGGACCACGTTCACCCAGACCATTGGCAATCCCATTTTGGACTTCCGGACCACGGACTTTGCGTTCTATGGCCAGGATCAGTGGCGGGTAACGAACAAGTTGACCCTGAATTATGGAATCCGGTACGACTACTCGAATTTGCCGACGCCGACTACCGTGAATCCCAATTACGCTCAGACCGGCGTTATCAATGAATACGGCAAGAATCTTGCGCCACGCGTTGGATTTGCTTATTCCATTGACGACAAGACAGTCCTGCGAGGCGGCTATGGGATTTTCTATGCGCGAAATCCCGGATCATTCATCCAGACCCTGTTCTTTGCAAACGGACTCTATCAGCCGGCGGTCTCGCTAAACGGAACGGTCGCGTCAGACCTGGCGGCCGGACCCGTTTTCCCGGGCAGACTTCCACTGACAGCCACAAACCTGCCCGCGGGAAGCGTCGACATCACGTTTGCCGCGCCGGATCTTCGGACGCCTTACACGCAGCAGGCGGATCTCGCCGTCGAGCGTCAGTTAGCAAATGATATGACTCTGACCGTGAATTACATTTGGAGCCGCGGCGTCCAGCTGCTTCTGACCCGTGATCTCAATGTCGGTCCGGAAGGCGCTGAGGTTTCATACCGCATCAATGATTCGGGCGGCAACCAGGTGGGCAGTTATGCCACGCCGACCTACCGGCTCGCAAATCGAGTGGATACGCGTTATCGCCGAGTTAATCAGGTGGAGAATTCCGGCCGGAGTTACTATGACGCGCTCGCTGTTCAGTTGAAAAAGCGTATGTCGAAGGGTATCGAGGCTTCCGTATCCTACACGTGGTCTCACGCGATCGATACAGCCAACCAGGGCGGCGGCAGCAACGCGCTCTTCTACGACCTGATCCGGTCAACCTTCAGCGGAAAGTGGGACCTGGATAAAGGGTCCTCCCTCCTGGATCAGCGCCACAGGTTCGTGGCGACGACAATCTTCCAGCCGACCTTCACGAAGAGCAATTCGGCCGTGGCGCGTTTCCTCGTCAACAACTGGCAATTGACTCAGATTACAACGGCCGCATCATCCCAACCATCGACGGCGACCGTCCGGATTGTCGGCGCTCCATTTGCCGGCGCCGCGTTCACAACGTCTCTGAACGGCCTGGGCGGCACCAACAGAGTTCCCTTTCAGCCATTTTCGAACCTGGATATCGACACCGTCTTCCGGACGGACGCTCGCCTGACCAAGTTGCTTCCGTTTGGCGAGACTGTGAAAGCGTATGTGAACTTCGAAGGGTTCAATATCTTCAATCACGTTTCCAATACCTCCGTATTCACAGAGGCATTCTCTGCAAACGGCGGGGTATTAACGCCATCGGCTGGTCTGGGTGGCGGCAATGGTTCCCAGGGATTTCCCGACGGAACGAACGCACGCCGGGCGCAGCTTAGCTTAAGAGTGGTTTTCTAGAGATCTGGGGACAGACTCCGAATTCCGAAGTTCAGAATTCGGAGTCCGTCCCCGGATCTTCGCTATTCCTGCCGGTTCGGCCTCACCTGAGCGCGTATGGATTCGAGCATGGCTTTGCGCTGATCGGCGCTTAAAGCCCTCAACACCTGAGCGGTCGTGGTGGTTTCGAGTTCCTTTGTCTTGGCGGGATCTGCCTGGCCGCCGCTTTGAACAGCAAGCCGGACACGGTTTCGATTGAGTTCTGCGTAAAGTGCGCCTATCTGCTGTTCCTGTTCGGGGCTGAGCGCCGGAGCCTTGGCGTCTTCAAGAACGATCTTGAGCGCCGCAAGACCGCCAGCCTTCCTGATCTGCTCCTTCCGGTAGGCGCCCCATGCCGCAACCTGGCCGGGCTTCATTATGGCTTCCAGCTTTGCTTCGAACTGGTTGTTGAGCTCTCGCATTCGCGGATTCGCCAGGACCGCTATTCCTCCGCGACCCGCGCCACCGCGACCGCCCCGGCCACGGCCACCTTCAGGCGGAGCGCCACCACCGCGATTCCCGCCCCGGCCACGGTTGTCTGCGCCTGCCCCAGCTCCATTCTGAGCCGCAGCCGTGGCCATTTCCTGCATTGCCTTGATGGTTTCATCGATGGCAGGCTGCAACGCTTTTTCCTGATCTCTCGTCAGCGTAATTTTTGCAAGTGCCAGGGTCTCCTTGAGCTGCTTCAGAGGGTCTGCCAGTTGCTGAAGCTGGATACCGCCATTGCCACCACCGCCGTCGTCCTGGTCACCGCCTCCATCTCCGCCGCCTATGGCGCGGCCTTCCTGGTCCTGGCCGAAGGCCGTGAACACTCCAACTGCGAGCAGCATGATGATGAGGACGAGACGCTTCATAGCTATCAACCCATTCTCCAATTAGAAATTAAACCGCAACCCAACCTGGATCTCGCGCGGGTTTCGGGCGGATGTCGGCCGGCCAAAGAAAGGGGACGTCATGACGCCGCTGTAGTTGCCGAAATTCGTGTGGTTCAGCGCGTTCCTGACGTCGGCAGTAATTTGCATCTGAAGCCGCGGCGGCTGGCCAAAACCGCCGCCGGGAATTCCGCCAGGCCTCCCGCCGGGACCACCACCAGGACCGCCAGGACCGCCGCCCTGGCCACCGCCGCCTGGGAAGCCGCCTCCGGGGAATCCGCCGCCGCCACCGCGCTGAGGCTCGGCAAAACTATTGGGCGGTTGGCCCACGCCGGCATTTCCGTTACCCGTATTGCCGCCGCGGAGTTGAATCGTCTTCGTGATGTTGAAGCTCATATCGAAATTGCCGGGGCCATTGCCTGCGTTGCGCCCCAAACCGGATGGGCGGTCATTGGTGACGGTATCGCCGTTGTCGTCAGCTCCGGTGGTTATGTTGTAAGGCCGTCCGGAACTGGCAAACATCCGCGATCCGAATCGAAGGTTCCACGGAAGAGTAACCAGAACGTTGGCATTGAAGTTGTGCCTCGTATCGTCGTTCGACCTGCCCCAGTCGAGCGCCATATTGTAGTTGTTCATGGGCTGGCTGAATGCGCCGTCGCTGTCGCTGCGGTTAAAGCGCAGCGTGTAATTGCCAAATACCGTGATCTTCTGGTTCACCTGTTTGTTCAGTTGCAACCGGAAGCTGTGCTCATCGGACAAGCCCGTGGATTCCAGCTGCACGATATTGCCTTGGGCGGGATCCGGACGAACGAACATACCCGGCAGCGGCGCATTGATGTTGCGGCCGCGGAACTGATGGATACCGCGCACGAATTCGTAGGTTGACGACATCCGAATTCCCTTCGGCAGTTGGCGTTCCAGCGAAATTGACGAGTTGACGCTGTAAGGCGCCGCAAGATCCTCGGCGCGGACCCGAATCGAAGAAGGCGGTCTCGCGCTGAGGTCGCCGAATGCGAATGGATCAGGGAAGGAAGGATTCCGGATGACAATATCGCGCTGCCGCGTCCCGTCCAGCCGGATCAGGCTCTGAGCATTCTGCGTATTCAGGCGCTGATGGAAGACGCCACCACCGCCTCGGATGACGGTTGCCTGGTTTAACTGGAGGGCAAAGCCCGCGCGGGGATCGAAGTTGTTATAGTCGGACAGATTCGTCTGGGCCTCATATCTCATTCCAGCCGAAAAAGTGAAACGCTGGGAAATCCTCCAATCGGTTTGCAGAAAGAGACCCGATTCGAACTGGGTCATATCGAGCAGCGGATTGCCCTGCGTGACAGTGAATGTAATCGGCCGATTGGCGATGTAATCCGCGAGACTGGAGAAAACGAAAGTCCCCCGATAGTTGTTTTCCGAAAGTGAATGCAGGCTGCGCTGCACACCCTGAAAACCGGTCTTTAAAGCCAGTTTCCCGCGGTTATACATGAGGGTATTGCCAAACTCATACGTCTTGTCGTTGTTGCTGTTGCTGTTCGGATTGCCGCCACCCTGAAACGCATCCAAGACATTGATCGCAACGGCCTCGGTTTCCGGATTTGTGGAACTGCGCTGCCGTTCGACCGAGAAGCGGACCTCGTGAACCATTCTCTCGCCAATAACGGCGGATTCCCGCACCTGGAATTCGATCTGGCGGCTCGTGTTGTTTGAAGCGCGCTCCAGCAGACTGAACCCGCCGACTCCCTGGTTAAGCCGCGTGTTGCTGCCATACCGCACGTTGAAGTTCAGCATGTTGTTCCTGGTAAGCTGATACTGTCCTCGCGTACCGATGTTGCGGCCCGTGTTTGGCAACAGCACGCCTTGCGAAATGGACGCAATGGGCGTAATCGCCCGGATGGTACCGGAATTGTCGGACTCGTTATAACGCGCGTCCATCGAGAGCGAGAGTTTTCCGGGAATCACCGGACCACTTACGTTTGTATTGAAGTTCCGCTGCTGAAATGGCGGCTTTTCCGCCGCAAAGGCGTTCCGCGCATTCAGCGTTTCATCTTTGAACTGGAAACCGAAACTTCCGCGAAAATTGCCAGTTCCCGCCCTGGTAATGATTTCAAGACGTCCGAAACCCGACCTGCTGAATTCGGTGGAATAGGGATTATTGTTGATGCGAACTTCCAGGATTTGAGAGCGCGGCGGAATGCGTCCGTTGGAGAAGCCGTCGATAATGAGATCCGCGCCTCCCGGGCCCGCGCTCGGACCGGCAAGCTGCTGCAATGCTGCCAACAGTTCGTCCTCGTCCTCGGGCAGCTGATCAATGAAGTCCTGGCCGAGAACGGTCGCGTTCAGGTTGCTGTCGGCTTCGACGCTGAGCTCCTGCCTGTCGGTCGTAACTTCGACGTTCTGTGTAACCTGGGCCAGCTGCATGGTAATCACCAGAGGACCCAGATCCGGCGATACACGCACAACTTCCGTATAGAGCTCGAAGTCGGGCGCCTTGATTTCAAGCCGGTACTCACCCGGCGGCACTGGGATCTCGAAATCGCCCGCCGCAGAGGTCTTACCCTCACGGACGACTGTGGCGCCTTCGTAAACCTTGATATCCGCTCCCGATAAAGTTGCGCCGGAGGAGTCTGCAACACGGCCCCGCAGGGGCGTTGTCTGGGCGGATAATAAGGTTGCGCTCAGCAGCGCAAGCAGGATCAAGGGGCTTCTACGAACGTTCATTAAGTCTCCTGGAATTAGTTTCGATCGCGGCGCCGGGCGACCCGTCGATTCTGGCGCGCAACGATTTCCTCGTATTTGCGCCGCTGCTCGTCGGACGTCAGAATGGCGCGAATCTGATTGCGCGACTCCTCACGGATCATGTCGTATTCGTTTTGAGTGTTACCGCTCAGCTTACGGAACTCCGTCCGCGTCTGGTCGAGGACAGCCACTATCTGCAGGCGTTGCTGTTCATCCAGCCCGAGATAATCATGGAAGCGCTGAACTTCGCGGGCAACGGTCGCCCTGCGCCTTTCACCGCGTGCGCGTTCATCCGGTGTGGCTGCCGTCTGTTCAGTGCCGGCCTGGCGTGTGTCAGCCGAGGTCTCAATCTCGCCACTCAAAACGCGAGTCTCATAAACATTCACGAGAAAGATGCCCGTAACGACGCCCACAAAAAACACGCTCAAGACCAGGATCTTCGCCTTGAAAGAACGGGTGATCATTGTTCTCCCTCCATCGCGATCAATTCCTCGATGAATTCGTGGCCATCGTCCTCAGTACCACCGAGCACACGGCTTTCTACCGGTCCCTGCTCCGATTCAAGAGTCATGTCCACAGGGCCTTGCTTCGGCATCACAGGAACAAAATTATCCAGCGCCAGGAAACAGAGCAGGAGCGCCACTGCAAGCGCCAGCACCGATCGGCTCGGCCTCGGAACCATTTCCCAAACCCCGGCGTCTTCGGCTTTCTGGCTGAGCTTTGCCATAACGCGCTGAACAAAATACTGATCGGGCAGAAATATTCTCTGCCTCTCGTGTTGGAAGAACTCTGCTAGTCTTTTCATATCTTGTTTCCACCCAAAAACTTGGCCAGTTTGTTTCTGGCCCTGAACAGCCTGACCTTCACGTTCGTCTGAGTGAGTCCCATGTTCCGCGAAATTTCCTCAATGGACATCTCTTCCACTTCTTTCAGCACCAGCGGAATCCTTAATTTGGGATCCAGTGCCTGGAGGCCCTCGCGAAGCCGGTCAAACGAATCGGCTTCAGGAGGTGCGACCGAGCGCTCCTTGCCCAATTCAGGACCGAATATCTCCATTGCGGTCCGGCGCCGCTGCATTCGCCGCAATTCGTCATAGCAAGTGTTAATCGTAATCCTGGCCAGCCACCCCGGAAAGTTATCATCGGGCCGAACTTGATCAAACCTGGTGAGAAGTTTGATGAATACATCCTGCGCAATGTCCTCGACATCTTCCCGGACTCGAAAAAAACGGCTGATTAGCCTGAAAACCATCGGAGAGAATTGCTTCACTATGGCGGCCTGAGCTGAACTGTCTCCTGCCCGGGCGAGTAATATCAGGTCTCGGTCAACGTCCATAGTGGAGTACGCCGCACGTTTGAGAGGGGTTACAGATCCTGAGTCACCTGCCATGAACGGCAGGTCATCACTGGCCATAAAATGCTCTATTTAAGAATGAAATATCGCGAATTCGCAGCCGTAAGCGGAAAAAAGCGAATAAGCGTTGCAGTTGGACGATGTTCGGCCTAGTCTGGGTCGACTCTAACATGATTTTAGACGGAACTTTCGAGTTCCGAGCTTGGCAGGATGCGGCCTCACCCCACCCTCGGTTTTGCAGGCCCTCCAATCGGTATGGAGGTATTGTTTGATGTCCAAACGACAGATCTGGCATGCCGTTGCGCTCCTGCTGGCTGGATCGCTGACCGCATGGGGGGCCTTATCCGGCGATATTGACGGATTCGTCACTGATCCCAGCCGGGCACTCGTACCCGGCGTCGCCATAACTATCAGGAACATCGAAACCGGCGCTCAGCGGACGCTGGTCACCGACGATCGCGGGCATTTCCTCGCAACATTGTTGCCCCTCGGGGAGTACGAGGTTCGCGCCGAACTGATCAGTTTCAGACCGGCAGTACAACGTATTCTGGTCAAGAGTGCCGAGCGGGCAAGTCTGAACCTGACCCTGGCCGTCGGGAATATAACCGAGCAGGTCACTGTAACTGAGACTGCGGTCCAACTGATAAACACCACGGACTCGCAAATTCAGATTTCGATCGATCAAAAGCGAATCGTTGACCTGCCGCTCGCGGGACGGAACCCTCTGTCGCTGGCAGGAC
>CAMAWS010000128.1 GCA_945861845.1 Candidatus Sulfopaludibacter sp. SbA3
GCGCCGGCTTCCGTCCAGGCCGATCCGGTTGGGTCGCCCGTATCGTCCGAGGCGAGGAACTGCCACCCGCGTTCTTTCAGGGCGGTCACGAAACGATCCTGCGTCAGGAGCTGCCCCGAGGAAATCAGCCGCGTGGAGAACACGTCGCCCGCTTCACCACCCTGAAGAGCGTCGGCGATAGGAGAAGCTGCGGGTTTAGCAGTGGCCGTGACCGACGGAATGGTCGACCACTCCCAGTCGCCCTTGGATTCAATGCCGACAACAGCCAGTTTCTCCGCCAACTGTTGGGCAACGTCCATTCGTAGCCCGTCCGCAAACAATACGAGGCGCCCTGCAGCGGCTTCAATGGGTTTGGCGCGCTTGGAAACCGAATTTCCATTGTTGCGGATGAGCTGTTGCAGGTGGCGGGCGGTGCTTTCAAGCCACGGCAGGTAGACGGCGCGCACGATTCCAAGCACAGCGCCATGTTGCTCTGGCGTCTCGCATGCCGCCATGGTGGTGAGAGCGGCCGCGTCCACGCGCCAACCGGCGCGAGCGTAAAACTCTGCATACGCTTCCAGGGTCGGACCACCGGGGGCGGCCGCGCACAGACTGGCCAGTTGCGCCAGCGGCTCGAGAGCAGTTGCCAGCGGGCTTAGCCCCAGCTTCTGCCAGGGATAGCCGCGCCGGGCAGCGTGTTGTTGTTCGAGAGCTGTGACTCGTTGGATCACTTCATCCTGCGGACGATCGACCAGGGACTCGAGAGCCTTCTGCAACTTCCGTTCTTCGCTTTCATTAATGCTCGGCCAGACTTCGGCGAAATCGAACATGCTTGGGGCTTTTGGAGCAGCCCGCTTCAGCCACTCCACAATTCCGGGGTAATTCGCCGGCACCTCGGCGAAACGCCGCCAGACTTTGATCCAGTGATTTCCACGATCGGCCAACAGCTTTGCGGCCTTGAGCGGACCATCTTTGACGGGATCAAATTGAAAGTCCGTTTTACATTGCTGGCAGAAGGCTCTCCATTCGACGTCTGAGCGGGACTCTTCGAATGCCTTCGGATCGCTTAGCCAGCGCAGCAGCAAGCCGGTAGCATCCGGCGCCACCAATCCGTTGAAAAACTCTGAATCCAATCGCCGGTCTTGTAACTGGGAAAGCGGTTCGGCCATGAGCGTGAGAAGGGCGCCAGTCAAAGCGTCGAGCGTGGCCTGGTCTTTGGCCACATCGAGCCCGAGGCCGCCGTGTTTCGAAACCAGGAAGGCGTTGGGCGTCCATTCCTTGCCGTTCACATGCAGCCACATCGCACCTCGATACTGCAACTCCACCAGCGCCGCGAGCGCCTGAGGGCAATCCTCCGCAACCCGCAGCTCTTGCCGGCTGATGCCCGGCAGGTAAAAAATGGGCGTGGTTCCAGCGGCCGGCGCACCGTCCACCACTCGCGCCTCGATGCAACGAAGCCACAGCGCGGGCCCCGTGCGCTTTTCTGGCGCATAACTGCCCAGCAGAAACAGCTCCGGCATCATCGGCTGCAGCTCCGGCATAACGGATTCCCAAAGCCGTTCAGGATCAGGCCATAGGACCACACAAGGCGCGATCTGGTCGCCGGCGGCATAGGCATTGGCGGCACGTAAAGCGGCTACGACGGATTCTCCCAGGGTTTCACTCATATTCAACAGCTTCGAGACTCAATTCACCAATCGTTCCATCCATAAACACTGTATAGACAATCCTAAAGACGCAACTCGCCGAGGTGTGTCTATAGAAGCCCTTGCATTCATTAGGGTTCTGGTCGCGCTTAAACACATTCATTAATTAGGCGCCTTCGATTTTGTCTTTGGTGGAAATCATCGCCGTTTGGTTGCTTCCAGCCGCTGGCGCGCCAGTCTCACCGCTTCGTGCAATTTCTTCATAAGTTGTTTCTTAGGCAGAAGCTTGGTGAAGTAACTGGCCAGATGGATGCCGCTCTTTTGAAGCTCCATAAGTTCAACATGCTCGTCCGTCTTTCCCGCGCACAGGATCATCCCCAACGGATCGGCTTCGTCCGTCTCCCGTTCGTGCCGCTTGAGCCAGCCCAGGTACAGCTCCATCTGACCCTTGTCCGCGGCCTCGAAGTCCCCGACCTTCAACTCGATGGCCACCAGTCTGCGCAACTTGCGGTGATAGAAAAGCAGATCGAGATAATAATCGCGGCCATCGACCTGCATCCGCTTCTGCCGGGCGACGAAGCAAAAGCCCGTGCCGAGTTCGAGAATGAATGCCTCAATCTCACGGAGGATCGCCGCCTCCAGATCCTTCTCTGCGTAGGTGTCCTTCAACCCCAGAAAATCCAGCAGATACGGGTCGCGGAATACCAGGTCCGGCGACAAGTGGTCCTCATCGCGCAGCTTTTTCAGTTCCGACGCGATCCGCTTATTCGGCCTTTTCGATAACGCCGTCCGCTCGAAGAGCATTGCTCCAATCTTGCTTTCGAGCGTCCGCGTGCTCCATCGTTCAAGGCGGCACATTTCCGCGTAGAAGTCCCGCTTGAGCGGATCGTCCAGCGCAATGATTTGCCGAAACTGAGTCCACCCCAATTGTGTCCGCAGTGCGGACACAATCTTGATGTCCGGAAATACTTCTGCAAAACGCACCATGCGAAATAGATTTCTATGGCCAAAACCTCGCCCGAACTCTGCCTCCAAATGTTTCGACAGCGTCGGAAGAATTCGCTCTCCATACTCCGCGCGTGTTTCCTTCAGGATGTCTGTCCGGATGCGCTGTCCGATGTTCCAGTAGAGCAGCACCAGCGCGGAGTTCACTCCCTGCGCCACCGTTTGCCGCGTGGCGAGAATCATTTCGCGCAGGTCCGTCAGCAATCCCTTCGAGCCCAATTTGGCGGAACGAGACGAACGCTTGGCAACAACCATCTTGCGTTTCATGTTGTCATTTCCTCGGGCCGTAAATTGTCGTGAGTGTGTTGCGCCGACGGGGCGGGCGGCAGATCAGATGGTTTCACGGCTTCGCCTTTAGATCCAGCGAAAGATGGCCATCATTAGTCATTTCCGTTCCGGAGTGCTGCTCAAGTCTTACCGCCAATGGCTAATCCCTGGTGATTTTCGGGCCGATGTAGACGACCTTCACCTGCTTCTGACCCAAGGGCCTTGGCCACTCAAAGTGGATACGGAACTGTTCAATCTTGATTTTGCCGTGAAAGGGACAGAAGATGCTGCGGCCGGTGTTCTCGGGATCGGCAAAGGTAAGGTCGTCTCGATAGCGCGCCTTATTGCGGTCCGATTCGTCGGTAAACCATGCTTTATCGCCCACAAAATGCTTCTGAACGAGAGCGACACCCGCAGGCGTTAACGATGAATCGTCCCGAGTCTCTAAGACAATCTCCCGCAATACACCAAGTAATTCGAAAATGCGTCGGCAAACTGCAGAATGGAAGGGTCTGCGCTTGAGATGCGACTCGATGGCGGATGCAATAACGAGTTCGGGCATGCTCGTCCGCGCGAATGCGAGCATCTCCGGCCAGCTTGACGGGTGGAACACGTCCGCGCTTTGGACAGCGTCAAGCCCCCAGAAGTTATCGAGGGCGACCCGGCCTATCGGCTCTTCCGGCAACCCATGATCGATCAAGAGGGGGGTTCGATCGAAACGGGTCTGACTTTCGAGAAAACTGAAAGCATGCGCGTTTACCGGAACACGCTCGGATTTGTCTGCCCGTTGTCATCAAGCCGCTGTTTGATGGAGTGATTTCTGCGTTCCACTGCCACGAAGCTGAGATTGATGACGAACTTTTTGTACGACTGAATCTCGACGCAAGAGACCTCCGAATCCAAAAGGACTGGTTGAGCGACTCAAAGCGTGCCGTCCTCGGTTCGCGGCATCTTCTTTGGAAACGGGGAAAGACGGTCCAATGGGGCCCGGCTGATGACCTTTGCCTTAGCGGGAATTTGCGAGTGGAGAGGCAAACTGGGTCAGAGTGGGCGATGACTGGCAACGTGTTCGCCCTTCTGCCCAAGCCGTGATGCGTTCCAAAACGGAAAATTTCAGGCCTACTGTTTCCGGGAGGTCAGCAGATACCACGGCTCCGCGTTTCCCACTCCTCTCCTCAAAAAACGACTCCACAACTTGACTACGGAAATCCAAGCTTTGCCACAGTGCTCAAGGTGGCTCGTGCGCTGGGTATTCGCCTGCACGCGGAATCACGGTGACGGGCTAATGCATCGTTATATCGCTGGACCAGACGTCGGCCGGTAGCTCACTCAAAGCCGCCGAAGGCACTCTGCTTGCCGCTTCACCGTGGATCTGAACGCCTGCCTGCTATAATGCCCGCATGAAACTTCAGGTGCAGCGCTATCTCGGCTCCCTGGTATTTGTTTTCCTGCTGTTTCTTTCCGTCGCGTTAGGAGCGACAGCCGGGGTGCTCTTCGTTTATAACAGCGATCTGCCGCAGGTGGATTCGCTGGAGAACTACCGGCCCAGTGTCGTTACCGAGGTTTATGCCGATGACGGACAGGTCATTGGCAGCTTTGCCCTCGAGCGCCGAATCGTCGTCACCTACGAACAACTTCCCCAAGTATTGAAGGACGCGGTCATTTCCGTGGAAGACCAGAACTTCTACGAACACTGGGGAATCGATTTCTATGGCATCGCCCGCGCCGGGCTCAAGAATCTGCTGGCCGGCCGCGTCGTCGAGGGCGGAAGCACGCTGACGCAGCAGTTGAGCAAGAACCTGTTCCTGACTCCGGAGCGCAGTTTCCGCCGCAAGATCCAGGAAGCGATGCTCTCGATCCAGATCGAACGCAACTACACGAAGCCGCAGATTCTCACGATGTATTGCAACCTGGGGTTTCTGGGCCATGGCCAATACGGCTTCGCCGCTGCGGCAGAGTATTATTTTGCCAAGAACGTGAAGGACCTGACGATTGAAGAGGCGGCTCTCCTTGCTGCCCTGCCGCGATCGCCGAACAACTACTCGCCAATTAACCATGCGGACCGCGCACTCATGAGGCGGAACTACGCCATCGACCGCATGGTTGCTGAAAGAAAGATCATGGCGGCGGAAGGCGAGGTGGCCAAGAAGCTGCCCGTCGTCCTGGCGCCGCGGAAGCGTCCTGACGAGCTCGCGCCGTACTTTGTCGAAGAACTCCGCCAATACCTCGAAAACAAATACGGGACATCGGCCGTCCACGAAGGCGGCTTGAAGGTCTATTCCACGCTTAACGTCGAAATGCAACGGGCTGCAAATGCGGCTGTCGTCCAGGGACTGCGTGTTTACGACAAACGCCACGGATGGCGCGGCGCCGAGAGAAACCTTCTTGGGAAGGGCGCCACGGACCTCGACGCGATCGAGCTGGATGACTGGAAGCTGCCGATCCGAACCAATGACATCGTCCCGGGTATCGTGCTCGACGTCAACGCAAAGAGCGCTACCGTAAGGATTGGCGAGTACGTGGCACAGCTCGCGCCACAGGACATTGGCTGGACAAAGGCCAAAACCCCGGCGGAAATCCTGAGGCGCGGAGACGTGGCGCTGTTCATGGTGCGGTCAATGAACTCGGCCGATAGAAAAGTCGAGGTCACGCTCGAGCAGAGACCGAAGGTGCAGGGGGCGCTGGTCGCAATTGATCCATTGAACGGTGAAGTGAAGGCAATGGTCGGCGGCTACGACTTCGATGAGAGCAAGTTCAATCGCGCCACGCAGGCGCTGAGGCAGACAGGTTCGTCCTTCAAGCCCTTTATTTATGCCGCTGCAGTCGATAAAGGGCTGCGGCCGGACGATACCGTGGTCGACGCACCGGTCAACTTCAATGGCTACACTCCGGGCAACTACGACGGCAGGTACGAAGGAACCATCACGATTCGGCGTGCGATCGCCGAATCACGGAATATTCCTGCAGTAAAGACGCTCGCGAACATCGGCATTCCGGCGGCGATTCCCTACATCCAGCGGTTTGGCATTACTTCGAAGATCGAGCCGTATCTGCCGATCGCGCTGGGCGCACTGGACGTCACGTTGTTTGAAATGACTTCCGCATACTCCGCGTTTCCGAACGATGGAGTGCGCGTCGTTCCACGGCTCATCCGCCGCGTTACCAATTACGATGACGACATCCTCGAGGAAGAACTGCCGGAATTACGCGATACGATCCCCTCGCAAACAGCTCGAATCATGGTAGACCTGCTCCAGGAACCTGTCCGCTCCGGAACGGCCACTTCAGCCCGTCAGCTCAAACGTCCCGTGGCCGGAAAAACCGGGACTACCAATGATTTTACGGACGCGTGGTTCATGGGTTTTACCCCTTCCCTGACTGCCGGCGTCTGGGTAGGATTTGATGAGAAAGTAACTCTCGGCGACCGGGAAACCGGTGGAAGCGCCGCACTGCCCATCTGGCTCGATTTTGTCCGCGAAGTTTATAAGGACAAGCCAGTCGAGCAGTTTGATTTTCAGGAACCCCGATCCCTGACTCGCACGACAGCTGCGCCACCCGCTTTACCCGATGTTGCGACGGCAGGCGCTACAACGAGGCAATCGCAATGAGAAGACTTTTGGGAATCATATTGTTTGCAGAATTATTCCTTACTGTTGCGCCCGCACCTGCGCAGTCGTTGGCGGACGTGGCGCGCACAGAGCGGGATCGAAGGAGGGAAGCTTCAAACAAGGTCTACACGAATTCAGACCTGCCGGCAGCAGCGGCCCCGGCTCCAACTCCTGCCACGCCAGGCGCTGAAACCAAGACTGGCGAGGCAAAGCCTGCCGAAGCTTCGGAACTAAAGCCGGCCGCCCGTCCAACGGGTCCCACCGATAACAAGGGCCGCGATGAGAAATACTGGCGGAGCGCGTTTCAGGCAGCGAGAGCCGAAATCAAGTCCGCGCAGGATGACGTTCGCATCGCGGAACTGAAGGTGAACGACCTGAACAGGCAACTGATGACGGAGACGAGCCTCTACAACCGCGAATACCGTCTTGCGGGCGAAATCGATGCGGCAAAGGCCGCGCTTGAAAAGTCCCGCCTGAATGTCGAAAGCGCCAGGCAAAAACTCGCGGGCCTGGAAGAGGAACTGCGCCGTTCCAATGGCCCTTCGGGCTGGGCGAGCTAGTACCGCACTTGATATATCTCGGAATCGACGGCGGCGGAACGAAGACCGTTTTTCTTGTCGCCGATGATCAACTCCACGAGCTGCAACGGTTCGAGACCGGACCCTCCAACTGGTTTTCTACCGGTGAAGACGCATCCCGGAAAGCGATCAGCGACGGGATTTCACTTCTAAGACATCGTCCCGATGCCGTCTGTGCCGGATTCGCGGGCGCCGGACGCCCGGAAAGCCTCGCCTTTTACACACGAACATTGCAGGCCCTGCTGCCGCACGCCCGCATCGTCGTGGAGTCCGATGCATTTACGGGATATATCGGAGCCATCGGACCAGTACCTGGCGTACTTCTCATTGCAGGGACCGGATCCATATGCCTTGGCCGGAAGGCGGACCAGACCGCAGTTCGCGTTGGAGGCTGGGGCCCCCAGTTCAGCGATGAAGGCAGCGGCTTCTGGATTGGCCGGGAGGCCATTCGAACCGCGCTCATTCTTGCGGACAGGCGCGAACAGGCCGATTTTACCGATATCGTCGCCAGGTCACTGGGAATTGCTTCCATTCACGACATCGTGTCGGCCTGGAATACCGGACGCATCGCCGTGCCCCACATCGCAGCGCTTTTTCCGGAAGTCGCAAAGCTCTATCCTTCCGAGCCGGCTGGCCGAATCCTGAAGGAAGCAGCGGCGCATTTGCGCCGTCTCACCGAAAGCGCAGTGGAGCTGGTCCAGGTTGAAGGCTGCGTAATCTCGCTCGCCGGATCAGTGGCCCGGCACCCGCTGATGCGAGACTTGATTGGAATCGATTTTACCGACCCCAGGCATCCGCCGGAGCGGGGCGCGGTGATCTGGGCTCGAGAGTGTCGGGCACAGGACGGTTTCAAAGGATCTGGTGATGGGTGAGTTTGAAAAACCTTGAGGGCTGAATTTCGGAGGTACGCTGTGGGGG
>CAMAWS010000129.1 GCA_945861845.1 Candidatus Sulfopaludibacter sp. SbA3
GGCGCGACTTACTTCAATTTTGCCTCTCCGAACCTCCCCATCCCGCTTCCAGCACCCAGTTCAGTGAAGCCCCTGGCTGTGGAGCCATTTGATGTACGTTCAGCCTCTCTCTCAGGGTTTGATAAACATCATTTGACCCCGTACATTCAAAACTTCAGTCTTGAAATTCAGCGCGAACTGGCGAACAACCTTACGCTCGAGGCTCGCTATATCGGCAGCAAGGGCACCCACCTGAATGGCGGAATCTCGATTAACGACGTGAACATTTATGAAAATGGAATATTGGACGCATTTAAAATTACGCGGGCTGGCGGCGATGCGCCCTTATTCGATCGAATTTTGAATGGAACAACGCTCAATGCCGGTACGAACGCGGCTCTGGGACAAGGTGTCGTCAATGGAACAACGCTGACGGGCTCCGCAGCATTCCGCGCAAACTCGATCTTCAAGACCTTTCTTGCCAATGGCAATGTGGCTCAATTCGCCAGCGCCCTGAATTCGTCAACAACGGTCACCGGGAAAGCCGGCGGGCTGCTCGCGAAAAATGGATTTCCAGACAACTTTATTGTGGCCAATCCGCAATATGGGGGCGTGGTCACCGCGTCCAACCCTGGCAGCTCCACGTACCATTCCATGAGCGTGCAGGCGACGAAACGTCTGTCCCATGGTTTCGCACAATCCCTCGCTTACACGTGGAGCCGCGCCCTGGGTGAGAACAGCAGCGACGGCGTTCTGGAGTATTTGAATCCCAGAGATCGCAGCCTCAACAAGAGCCTCCTCTCGTTCCATCGCACACATGATTTTCGTAGCAACGGGACGTTCGAGTTTCCGTTCGGACCAGGCCGGAAGCTCCTGGGTAGCGCCCCAGGTTTTGTATCGCGATTGGTTGAGCGGTGGCAGTTGGGCGGTATCTTCAGCTGGAGTTCGGGCGCGCCCGTGACGCTTACGGCATCGGATGCGGAGATCACGTGGACGCAATCCTCGCCTACCGTCACTATTCCCAAGACTGCCAACACACCCGACATTCTTGGATACTTCCCAAAAAGCGCCGGCAAGGTCACCTACACCGGGAGCGGCGCGTATTTTTTCGATGGGTGGACCCAGGTCACAGACCCGTCCAGAAGTGGGATAACCGCATTGCAGACGTTACAAGGTTCGTTCAGCGGCAAGGCCCTGGCGGATGCGAATGGAAACATCGTCCTGGCCAGTCCCTCTCCTGGAAGCGTCGGCACTCTTGGCCGTCAATGGATCGAAGGACCGACCCATGCCAACCTCGATGTGAACCTCGTAAAGCGCATCAAGATTGGCGAACAGAAGGAGTTTGAAATCCGCCTCGATGCGGTGAACGTCATGAACAATCCCCGGTGGGCATTCGTGGCAGGAGCTACGGATATAAACAATGTCAACTTCGGGAAACTGACAGCGGGCGATCCTACCGGAGGAGGCAGCCAGTCTGATAATACGACTGCCAACCGAAAATTCACCTTTAATGCTCGCCTGAACTTCTAGGGAAGAATTTTGGGACGGAGGAAAAATTGAAGCGTACAGCCTTGGGCATGTGGACACTCGGTCTTGGTTTGGTTCTGATGAACACTCCGGTGTTCGCGCACCATGAGATCCTGGCAAAATTCGATAGCAACAAACGGTCGACGCTGCGGGGATTTCTCACCGAGATCGACTGGAAGAATCCACATGTGCACATCTTCATCAACGTGCCTGTGGGCAGCTCGACAACGAACTGGGCCATCGAACTCGAAAGCACCGTTGAACTCGAAAGGAACGGCTGGAAACGGGACACACTGAAAATTGGCGATGGACTCACGGTCGACGGCATTGCCGCCCGGGACGGAAGCCATCAGGCGTGGGCCAATACGGTTGTCTTGAGCGCGAGCGGCAGGAAAGTATTCGACACGTCGCGAAAGCAGGCTTCGGCATCCCCAGGCTACAAGGCCGTTCGACCAACTCCGCGATGGCCCGACGGGCACCCGCGATTGGGCCCGCCGCCGGGTGAGACTGGCTACTGGGGAAGCCCCAGTGCGACTTCACTCGTGCAGACCGGAGCCAACGTTCAGGTTGATGCTTACGGGCTGCTGCGCAACATAGCAGACGTGGGCAAGGTCGCGCCTTTTCAGGATTGGGCTCGCGACCTCTACTCATTTCGCCAACGCAATTTCTTGAAAGATGATCCTTCGTTCGTGACGTGCCAGCCGCCCGGCGGCCCCCGCCAGTTCCAGCTGCCCAATGGCGTTCAGTTCGCGGAGGACCTGGCACGCCAACGCTATTTAGTCCTGATCGGCGGCGGCAATCACAACTTCCGCATAATCTATATGGACGGCCGGCCCCAAAAGGGGCAGCTTTCGGGGGATGCTGACAATCCCCTGTACTACGGCCGCGCCGCAGGTAAATGGGAAGGGGATACGCTGGTTGTCGACCTGAAAAATTTCAACGAACAGTTTTGGTTTTCCAACGGTGGCCTTCCGCACACGAATCAGCTCCACCTGGTTGAGCGGATCTCGCGCCCCGACTTCAACACCTTGAAGTATGACCTGACCATCGACGATCCGGGTGCATACACAAAAACGTGGTCCACCAGTTGGACGCTGAAATGGGTTCCGGATGAAGAGTTGTCGTCGTACTACTGCCAGGACAACAGGCCGTGATTTCCGCGAGGAGGCCGTACATGCGTTATCGAGTGGGTGTGCTTTCAGTGGCTGTGGTTATGCTGTTCTCCATACTTTCCCCGGTTCTGTTTGCGCAGGATGCGGGTCAGATCCGGGGCAGGGGACCGGGAAACGGCCAGGATGAGCCCCAGGTACGGCGCCCGCAGGCGCCTGCCCTGCCGACTCCGCATGGGCCGGATGGCCGAGTCATCCTGGGTCCGCTCCCAGGACAAACTGGCCTCTGGAATTCCGTTGACGCCCGGATATCGGTGCCGGACGTTGGAGTGGGTAGAGGTCCTGGCGGTCCCCCGGACGCGCCGAGATACCCGAACCTGAAATATAGTGAGGTCCCGTTTCAACCCTGGGCGAAGGCGCTCTTTCATTACCGACTGGACAACGCTTTCGAGCCGCATACACGGTGCAAGCCTTCCTCAGGCCCGCGGGAAATCATGAGTGCCTATGGGATCGAGTTCGCGGATATCCCCGATCTGAAACGCATCTACATCCTGGACCAGGCTGGCCCCCATAATTGGCGGACTATCTATATGGATGGACGGGAGCACCCGAAGAATCTCGTTCCGAGTTACGAGGGCCACTCCACCGGCCGCTGGGACGGAGACACGCTGGTCGTCGACACAATTGGCTACATGGAAGGTTTTTGGATGGACAGAGAAGGCTCGCCGCATACCGAACAACTTCACCTGGTTGAGCGTTTCACACGCACCGACATGAACACGTTGAGATATGTGGTGACGGTTGATGATCCGGGCGCATACACCGCCCCATGGACGGGTGGCTTTTACCTGCGCTGGGCGCCGAGCACGGAGTTGTTTGAATATGTCTGTCAGGAGAACAATTTTGCACCGGAACTTATGATCGGAGCAGAGGAGTCGGTAAATCGAACCAGCCGAATTGTTCCCTAGGTTCTGGAGACTAAGATATGAAGGAAATCCGGTTGGTTATTTTTCACGTTCACCATCTCTTACAAGCGAACGCTATGATCGGTTTGCGGTGCGTTCTCTTGACGGCATTGTTGGTTGCCTCTGGAGTATTTGTCGAAGCCCGGCAGGTGCCCGTACAGGATCAGCAACCTGGGAATTCGGCGCTGCGACCCGCTGTGATGGGGCCGACGGGAGGCGTGTCCACAGGTCACCCGCTGACAACGGCGACCGGACTGGGAATCCTTCTTAAGGGAGGCAACGCCTTCGATGCGGGAGCCGCGTCACTGCTTACGGGCGGAGTCCTCGAACAGGATCTCTACAGTCTCGGAGGCGAAGCGCTCGTCCTGGTCTATCCGAAAAAAGAGGGAAAGGTCACATCGGTTGTCGGCCAGGGTTGGGCCCCGGCGGCTGTCAGTGTTGACTGGTACAAGTCGAGAAACAAGACACTCGATGGTGCCGGGCTTGATCCCGCCGTTGTTCCAGGCGCTGTTCATGCGGCCCTTACCGTGTTGGAACGGTGGGGAACCATGAGCTTTGAAGAGGTCGCGACTCCGGCTATTGAATACGCGGAAAAGGGTTTCCCCCTTCGCCAGAGCACGGCTCAAGCGATTCAAAACCAACTCGCACTGTTCAACAAGTGGCCTGACAACAAGAAGTACTGGCTGAAGCCCGACGGGTCCCAGTACAAGCCGGGCGAGACGATCAAGCTTCCGGCCCTGGCGCGAACCTTGAGGCGAATGGTCGAGGCGGAGCGAGCCTCAAAATCCAAGGGCCGCGCAGCCGGAATCGTTGCGGCCCGCGACCTCTTTTATAAGGGTGAGATCGCCCGCCAGATGGTGGCCTTCCTCCAGAAGAATGGGGCGCCTTTTGACATCGCCGACTTCGCCGATTTCTACGCCAGGATCGAAGAGCCGGCTAAGGCAACATATCGCGGATATACCGTCTACAAGCATGGTTTCGGCAGCCAGGGGCCGGTGCTTCTGGAGTCACTGAACATCCTCGAGAATTTCGATCTGCGGAAGATGGGTTACGGCAGCGCGGACTACCTTCATACCGTTATCGAGGCGATGAAGCTCGCATATGCGGATCGCGACACGTACTATGCCGATCCCACATTCGTGAAGGTTCCGGCCGAAGGCTTGCTTTCGAAGGAATATGCGAAAGAGCGCGCGAAGCTCATCGATCCGAAACACGCATCGAAGTCTTTCATCGCTGGCAACCCTCTGCCCTACGACTCGAAGGTCAAGGAATGGACCTACTGGAAAGCCGATGTCAAGGATGGAACCACCGATCGGGGACGCATGGAATCGTCCACCAGCGACAGGCTGGCTTCACTCGGGCTGGATTCCGGCGGTGTCTCCAAAGATACGACCCACATGGCAGTCATTGACAAGGACGGCAACATCTTTGATGCGACACCAAGCGGTGGATGGATCAATGGTGCAGTGATCCTGGGAGACACGGGAATCGGAATGAGCGTTCGTGGCGAGCAGTTCTGGTTGGATCCCACACACGCGAATCAGATCCGTCCAAGGTCAAGACCCCGGTACACGCTGACGCCGAGTCTCGTGTTCAAAGGCGGCGTGCCGATGATGGGCCTCGGTACGCCGGGCGGCGATAACCAGGATCAGACCATCCTGCAGGCATTCCTCAGCATCGTCGACTTCTGGGATGACTGGTACCCGAACCTTCACGCTGCCCTGGAACGACCTCGCGCTCAGACGCTGCACTTTTACGGTTCGTTCTGGCCGCATACTCCCGGTTTCAACAAGCTGAACGTCGAAGCCACAATCCCTGATTCCGTTTACGACGAACTGCGTGCTCGCGGCCACGATGTGAGCCGGCTTCGTCCATTCGGCATGTCGGGGTGTGCAACGGCTGTGATGATCGATCCGGCCACGGGAAATCGTTTTGCCGGAGCCGATCCGCGCCGCGACTGCTACGCAGTGGCCTACTGATTAGTCCTTCCATGGTCAATGCGCTTGTCGCTGGTGCATAGTCTGGGAAGCGACCGGAAATATTCGTCCGACCGACACGAATGGTTCGAACTCGTGATTGACGGTCTCGCGAATGTGCTTGGGAATACCAAGATAGGCGCCGCCGTTGAGTTCGGCGGCGCGATCATCGGCGTTGAAATATCTAGTTCCGAGTTTTGCGAGCGGAAAGGCGGAAGACTTACCGCCGCCGGGAGGACCGGCGACCACGATCATTCGCGGTGGCATCAGCCGCCAAAGTCACGATCCTGGCCTTCCCGCATATCCGGAGGCAGGTCTTTGCGAATACGGCGACCCTCGGCATCGACGATGCCAGCTTCCTGCAAGCGTCGCGCAGCGTCCTTCACGTTTTGAACGGCTGCAGGATAATAGGGGTCGGGCTTTCGCTTCTGCTTGCTCTTTGGGGGACTGGGAAGTGTTTTGAGCTTAGACATTCAGTGTTGCCTCATTGCCAAGATTACCATGTCGCCATGACCTGCTTTTCAAGGATCAATTGCCGCGCTTGAACGAAGGGTGCGTAATGCTTTTGAACGATGAGCGGAGTGTTTGCCAAAATCGCCGCGACGTTTTCAACGCTCACGCCTTTCTTTAAGAAGTTCGACGGCCATTGTGACGCGCATGCGATGGGCATGGCCCTTTTCCACTCCGGCGAGCTCGAAGAGCTTTCGCAAGCTGCGTTGCCAGTTACCACGCTCGATTTCGGCAGGCCTGTACCGCTCCAGAAGAAATAACCGGGGTCAACGAAGGGCACCTGGTTCAACGCTTCGATAACCGCGGGCGGAACGGGAACTAAAACCTGAGTTCCTGTATTCTGCTTGCGGACGAAGATTCTTCAATCTTTCACCGCCGACCGCTTGAGGGTCACCACATCACGGATTCGCAAGCCGGTGTAGCGAAGGACGAGAACGAATGCGCGAAGCCTGTGGTGGTTTCCTTCGCCGTACGCGCCCCGAGTGTCATAAACGTCGCAGGCCCACAGGATCTTTTCCATTTCGGCTTCATCGAATGGCTGTTTCTCGCTGGGCTTTACCTTGGGCACTCGGAGATGAATCGCCGGATTCAGTTTGATGTATCCGGAGTCGTGCGAAAACCGGAAGAATGCGCGTAGTCGTTCGCTCTTTTTCGACGGTGCTAGTGGCGCGTCCTTCCGCGCGCCGGCCTGTGGCCGCGCGCTGGTTTACATAACGCCCCTACTATGACACTCTCACCGCCGCCATAGTCGCCGGCCCCTGCTTGAACGCTTATCCGCTTCCATGCGCGAACTCCGCGGCGATTCCGGCCCTCGTTTCCGCCGTTCCGCCCGGGCGATGCTCTCAGGCTGCAGGTGTCCGCTTCAGGCCCTTGAGGGAGCTTAGATTCAGCAATTGAATCTCAATCACGTTTCCACTCACATCCTCACAGAAAATGAAGCCTCCCTTTTCGTACGACCGCGCTTCTATGCCCGGGGCTATCTTGATGGACGCAAAATCAGCGTCCGCGTCAACGAACACCTGAGGAAATTCGCTCGGCTTTACTTTCTTCCTTCGAACCGGACCATGACCGTTACGACGACCCATAGGGATTTCTCCTGACGCTCAAGCAGAACCGCCGCAACACGATTGTCGGACCGGCCTGAAAGAGCCTTTGCGAAAATCCATTTCGGCCTTGGGCGATAGTGAGATCGGGATCGGAAATCAAAAGACTGATCTCAGCCACACTGATGTGGCGCTCCTCCATGCGGGACACAGCGTGTGGAGATAGCGCCCACTTTGTGATCTTTGGTACGCCCTTCAAATGACCTCAACGGTAATATATCCGACTAAAGATGGATCCTGAAATTGAAAGGCTCCGCTACGAACTCATCAGCATGAATTCCGCGCGCCGGCCTGTGGCCGCCGCGCTGGTTTACATAATGCCCGTACTATGACATTGTCCGGTCCCGCCATAGTTGTGGCCCCCCGCTTATACCGCTTATCCTTTGTGGTGAGGAGCGCCGCCTGTACTGACGCTCTGTGCTACGGCCAGGGGTGCAGCCGCGTATGTGATGGACGTGGCCGCCGCAACGCGTTGGATCGCTTCACGGCGCGAAATCAATGAACTGTTCATGGAGTCATCTTTCGGGTGCATTCTCCGTCTCCCCACGGTTTTGAAACCATGCCGGATTATGCCCGCCGTGGGGGAAACACACGCGGGCTCGCAACCACCCCCGCCTACTTCGCGCGTCCCTGGTATCCCTCCGTGAGCGTCTGTATCTTCCATGCGGCGCCCCGTCCTACCAGGTAGAGCGTCTTCTTGCCGGGGCCAGCGAATGCGAGGTTCTGGGCCTGGCGGGCGGTCGGTATCGTACCGAGGTGCCGCCCCTGCGGGCTATA
>CAMAWS010000130.1 GCA_945861845.1 Candidatus Sulfopaludibacter sp. SbA3
TTCCCGGGATCAGGAACTACCACGTCGCGGTCAAAGAGGCGCAGAACCGAATCGTATTTCTACGGACCGTGGAGAGAGGGGCCGCAGACAAGAGTTATGGCATCGAGGTTGCAAAACTGGCGGGAATCCCGGCCAACGTGACCCAACGAGCCCGCGAAATCCTCAAAAAACATGAGGAAAACGAACATCAGTTGTCTGATAATCTCACGGTTCGATCCAAACGAAAGATCCCGATAGTCATCAATCAACTATCGCTCTTCACCAAACTTGAAGAAGAGTTGCGGAATTCTCTGCGTTCACTGGATGTCGATGGCATGACGCCGCTGGAAGCGCTGAAGCTGTTGGCAGAACTTAAGAAAAAAGCGGAAGACACGAAGTAAGTAAGAAAATGAAGGATACCGCGCGCCTCAGCCTGGAAGAGAAGGTCGGGCAACTGTTCTTTCTTGGATTCCAGGGCTACACCCTCGACCAGGAGACTTCCGCCTTGCTCGATGCGGTGCGCCCGGCGGGGTTTGTCTTTTACCAGCGCAACATTGAGAGCCTGGATCAGGTCAGCCGGTTGATTGGAAGTCTGCGCGAAGGATTTTCCCGAACGCCATTCCTGGCTGTGGATCATGAAGGCGGCCATGTGGATCGCCTGAAACACGTCTTTGCTCCCCTGCCCTCGCTCTCGGAGCTTGCCGATGCCGGAACCGCTCATTTGCGGGCTGGCGCCCGCATCATCGCTTCGGAACTCGAGGCAGCCGGTTTCAACACGGATTTTGCGCCCCCGGTGGACTTGCGCCTGGCAGATTCCATTCTTGCAAAGCGGACGCTCGGAAGCGGCCCGGCAGAGGTCGCTCGTCTTGCTTCAGCTTTTGTAGAAGAGCTTGAGAAAAAGAACATCGTCACATGCGCCAAACACTTTCCCGGCCTTGGAAGCGCAACGCGCGATCCGCACTTCGCCCTGCCGCGTATCGACCGGCCAAAGCGTCAGCTTCTGCAGGAAGACGTTGTCCCGTTCATGGACTTGCTCGACCAGGTGCCAATGATCATGGTCTCCCACGGCCACTATCCGGGCCTTGGCGATGAAAAGCCCACGCCCGCTTCGCTTTCACCACGCGTTGTAGAAGGATTGCTGCGAAAGAAGCTGGGATTTGAAGGTGTGATCATTACCGACGACCTGACCATGGGCGCCGTCACGAGCGTCGGGCTAACGCCGGACCTGTTCGTTCGGGCATTTGAAGCCGGCAACGACATGCTGTTGTTCTCGCAAACAACTCCGCTCGTCAAAAAAGCTTTCGAAGCGATTGTCCATGCCGCCCGCGCCAGCGCCGCCTTGAGAAAGCGCGTGGACGAATCCGTCGAGCGCATCGCGAAGTTGAAAAGCAGGCTTCAGTTTCTTCCTGTTCGTAACCGCATCCACGCACGGGCGCGGCTCATCCGCCAGATCGACAAACTCCGGGCGGCCATGGTGGTGGAAAAGATCGCGGCTTCAGCCCGCGAAGCGATTGAAGCGGGCAGAGTGTAACGGGGTGATGCTGTGGGCGCGGGGCTTCAGCCCCGTGCCAAGTTCGAGAAATTGTTTTTCTGTTTGATCTTGGCACGGGGCTGAAGCCCCGCGCCCACAGGCACAGCGGCGATTGTTCCTCGTTTCAGATAAAATGCCTCCCATGACTTTCCTGATTGTCATCGTTCTTCTCTTCGCCGGGTGCGGAAGCCAGCCGCCGGATCCGGACACTGTCACGGTTGCTCTCGAGCAACCTCCCCTG
Source organism: Candidatus Sulfopaludibacter sp. SbA3 (assembly GCA_945861845.1). Classification (GTDB taxonomy): domain Bacteria; phylum Acidobacteriota; class Terriglobia; order 20CM-2-55-15; family 20CM-2-55-15; genus CAMBFR01. The sequence goes on from CAMAWS010000130.1 coordinate 1,752, forward strand.
AACTTCGATCCGCGAATTGCAACCGACAGCGTCTCCCAGCATCTGATCCAGTTGATTTTCAGCGCTCTCGTGAAAAAGGACAGCGAATCGAACGTCGTCCCGGACCTCGCAACGAGTTGGGACATTCCCGATCCGCAGACATACATCTTTCATATGCGCCGCGACGCCCGCTTTCACGACAACCGTCCCGTCACTGCCAGGGATGTTGTCTACACCTTTAGGACGATCCTTGACGGCTCGGTCCGCACCGCCAAGCTCGGATCCTACCGAATGACGGAATCGGTGACGGCCGCAGATGACTACACCGTTGTCTTCAAGCTGAAGGAACCGTCCGCATCTTTCCTCTTGAATCTGACTCGCGGAGTCAGCGGCATTGTTCCCGAAGGTTCCGGCGCCGACTTTGGACGAAATCCGATCGGTTCGGGCGACTTCCAGTTCGTGCATTACATCCAGGACGGCGAGGTCATGCTCAGGCGGAATGAGACTTACTACGGTCCAAGGCCGAATATTACCTTTCTAAAGTTCAAGATCATTCTCGACGCCACCGTGACGGCGCTGGAGTTGCAGAAAGGTTCAGTCGACATTTCGCTGAATTTCCTGCCGCCCGACATGGTCGAAGCCCTAAAGCACGAGAAGGGCCTCAATGTGATGCAGGCGGAAGGCACACGGTATTACTACCTCGCATTCAATTTGAAAGATCCGGCTTTTAGTGACCTGCGTGTCCGCAAGGCGATCGCCCACGCAATCAATCGGGAGGAGATCATCAAGTATCTCCTGAGAGACCAGGCGCGGCTGGCCACCGGGGTGCTGCCACCCAACAATTGGGCCTATGAGTCCAATGTCGCAACCTATCCCTACGATCCGGAGCTCGCTCGCCAACTACTCAAGGAAGCGGGTCAGCCCAATCTGGAATTTACGCACTCGACATCACAGGATGAAACCGGCCGCCTCTTCGCCTCCGTTTTGCAACAGCAACTGCGGGAGGTCGGCATTCGCATGAATATCCGATCCAACGAATTCGCGACGTTTTATAACGGCGTTATCAGCGGCAACTTCCAGACCTATTCGTTGCGCTGGGTGGGGGGAAATGACGACCCCGACATTCTAAATCTGATCTTTCATTCCAAAATGACACCAATGAACGGGGCCAATCGCGGGTACTACTCCAACCCTGAGGTGGACGGCCTCATTGACATAGCGCGGCGGGAACTGGACGTGGAGAAGCGGAAGCCGGCCTACCACCGGGTGCAGCAGGTCGTGGCGGAGGAACTGCCGTATGTAAACTTGTGGTACCTGGATAACGTCGCGGTCTATAACAAGCGGATTTCGGGAATGAAGCTCTATCCTTCAGGCGAGTTCGACTTCTTATCGGAGATCCGGACCACACCGGCAGTGAGCGCGGAAAATTAATGCAAATTGGCTGTTGGACTAATCCGCGTTTTAAGTTCGAAATTCAAGATTCGAGGTTCGAAATTGAATCTCGAATTTCTAACTTCCTACCTCGAACTTACAACGCGGATTAGTCCAACAGCCAATTTGCGATAGATCCCATTTCCCCCTTCACAGATCCAGCAGCCGATACGCCGACACCAGCAAAACCTCGCGCATGCTGTACCAGAAACGCTGCGAAGCGGCAATCTCAATAGGGCTGTTCGGCGCGGGCGATGTGTAGGCCACAATTCCGTTAGCCTCCAGCATTGTCTTGAGGCGGAACAGGTGGAAGCCGTCACTGACGACAAGGGCCGTCTTCCATCCTTTCGACTGCATCAGCGTTACTGCGGCCCGAACGCTATCGGCCGTTGTGCCGCTTCCCTGCTCCGTAATGATCTTCGATTCATCAATACCGTGCTGGATCAGGAACTGTGTGCTCACGTGCGCTTCGGAGAAATTCGGATCGGGACCGTATCCGCCAGTCGTGATGATCGCCCCCGCGTAGCCATTTTCAAAGAGACTGAACGTATGTTCGAGCCGGGCCTTCAGGACCGGTGACGGACGGCCGTTATACTGCGCCGCTCCGAGAACCAGGATGGCATCTGCCTGGCGTGCTTCGTCGTGCTCCGCGGATTCCCGAATCTGCTGGTACACGTATGCCGAGTACGCCGAGATGGTGATGACCACCGCGACGACGGCAAGCGTACCCCATTTAAGGACTCGATGAATCATGCGAGAGATCTCCGCAACCGGCCTGCAAAAAACTCCTGGAGACGAGCGAATGAGATCGGACCTTCCCTCAGAAGTACTGGCGGATCGGCGGTCAAGTCCAGAAGGCTTGAGCCCGATCGTGCCGGCAACCGGCCGCCGCCATCAACGAGGATGTCGAGCATTTCCAGGGAATCGCCGAGCTGAACGCGAACCTCTTCCGCGGTGACAGGCGCCGGCATATCGCTTCGATTCGCGCTGGTTGCCGTTAGAGGCCTCCCTAATCCTTCGGCCAGCCTTCTGGCGAAGGGCGCGTCCGGAAGCCTCAGTCCGATCGTGGAGCCGCCGGCGGTCACCTTTCGTGGAACACTCGGCGCGGCCGGCAAAATGATGGTAAGCGGCCCGGGCCAGAAGGCGTCGGCTACGCGTTCGAAGACCGCGTTCGGTTTTGCCACCTGTTCGACCATGCTGCGCGAACTCACAATAAGGAGGATAGGCTTTGCCTCGGCGCGCCCCTTGATCTTGAAAATCCTGTCGACTGCCGATTCGTTGAACGGATCCGCGCCCAGGCCATAGGCGGTGTCGGTTGGAAAGCCAATGACGCCTCCTGCGCGCAAAACAGTTAGAATCTGATCGAAGTCACTTTCTGAAAGCCGATTGCTGTGGAACACTTCCATCGGAGCCGAGATTATCCTTGGAGACTCTTTCATTAGGCAAGCACAACTCGAAGCTCACGGATCTGCGGAAAGCCATCGAACGAGGTACGCTTACCTCCGAAGGCCTGCTGCCAATCGAAGGACCTAAACTCGTCGAAGAGGCGAAACGAAGCGGAATTCACATCGACAGCGTCTTCTTGCGCAAGGGTACGGAGTTCGAAATCACTGGTTTTACCTCGAATATCTACGAAGTGGAACCGGCCGTGTTCAGGTCCATCCAGAGCACGGAAACCTCTCAAGGCGTTATCGCGGCCGTGCGGATGCCCTCGTTTAACTTGCCGGACCTGCTGCGTGCGAGAAACCCGCTGCTTGTCGTGATGGCCCGGCTGCAGGACCCCGGCAACGTCGGAACAATCTTTCGCGTAGCCGAGTGTTTCGACTCCAGTTCATGCATCGGGCTGAAAGGCACGGCTTCCGTTTTTAATTCCAAAACCGTCAGAGCCAGTGCCGGAAGCCTGTTTCGGCTTCCTTATGCGTGGGACCTGGACGGACAGGCAGTTTTCGACGCGATCAAGGACGCGGGAATCAAGGTGATCGGCACATCTCCGGCGGCGAGCGAGAGCATCGACCATTGGGACTGGAGTAAGCCAGCGGCTGTCGTGATTGGAAATGAAGGGAGCGGCCTGTCTGAGGAAGAGATCCACAACTGCGATGTGGTGTTGCGCATTCCGCACAATGCTGAAGTCGAGTCTTTGAATTCGGCTACCGCGGCAGCAGTAGTTCTGTACGAAGCATTCCGGCAGAGACATAGTTAAAAAAATGACTGGTTCGCTTTTTGACGACAACAAAGGCCCGGGACCTTCCGATCCGCCACACGACGCTCCTTTGGCGGATCGCATGCGGCCGCAAAATCTTGACGATATCGTTGGTCAAAGCCATTTGCTCGATCCGGGGAAACCGCTTCGAACGGCGATTGAGCGCGACCAGGTTCCATCCATGATCCTGTGGGGACCGCCCGGCGTCGGCAAGACAACCCTGGCGCAAGTCATCGCACGGATGACGAAGGCCGATTTCATACCCTTCAGCGCGGTTCTTTCCGGAATCAAGGAAATAAAGGAAGTGATGGCCGTTGCCGAGAAAACCAGGCGCCTCGGAAGGCGCACGATCCTATTCGTGGACGAGATCCACCGGTTCAACAAGGCCCAGCAGGACGCGTTTCTTCCGCATGTGGAGCGCGGCAATGTGGTTCTGATCGGCGCTACAACGGAAAACCCGTCGTTCGAGGTTATTTCGGCGCTTCTTTCACGGTCTCGCGTGTTCGTGCTCAGGGCATTGACGGACGCCGACATCGTTGGCCTGTTGAAGCGGGCGGTCGAACGCGAACAGTTCCTGAATGTGGCCAGCGTCGATGACGAGGCCCTCAAGGCCGTTGCATCCGTTGCCAACGGCGATGCGAGAACAGCCTTGAACATCCTCGAACTCGCGGTCCAGGGCACCGGGAAAGGCCTGCCGGTCACAAAGCAGACCATCGAGCAGGCCGCCCAGCGGCAACTGCTCTATGACAAGGGCGGCGAAGAGCACTTCAACATCATTTCGGCGCTTCACAAGTCGATTCGGAATTCCGATGCGGATGCCGCCATCTACTGGCTCGCCCGCATGCTCGAAGCAGGCGAAGATCCCATGTACGTTGCCCGGCGGCTGGTGCGTTTCGCGTCTGAAGATATCGGGCTGGCGGATCCTCGCGCGCTGCGGGTTGCGCTGGACGCCAGGGACGCCTTCAACTTTCTTGGCCTTCCGGAAGGCAAGCTGGCCCTCGCCCAATGCGTTGTTTATCTCGCAGCGGCTCCGAAATCCAACTCGGTGTATACCGCGTATTCCGCGGTAGTCCAGGATGTCGAAAACACGCGCGCCGAGCCCGTCCCCCTTCACATTCGCAACGCCCCCACCCGGCTGATGAAGAACCTTGGCTACGGCAAAGGCTATCAGTACGCCCACGACACCGAAGAGAAAGTCGCGGACATGGACTGCCTTCCGGACTCACTGAAAGGCCGCCGGTATTTTCAACCCCAGGAAATCGGCGAAGAGGCGGAAGTAAAGCGCCGGCTGGAAGAGACCGCCGCAAAGAAAAAGACTTCGAAAAAGAAACAGCCGCGGAGCGGCGGCACACCATAGCCACGGGCGTGAGCCCGTGGGGAGGGTTGAAATTCATGGCCAGCCCCGTAGGGGCGGCATAACACTGCCGCCATCTTGTGCTGCCCCTTGTTTGTGCAATTCAAACGCGTGATGAATAAGTTGCACGGATCGGCGGTCGCCTGGTGAACGGCACGTCGTGCTGGGTGCGCGCCTACATCCACATGGGGCCGAACCATGACTCGGGCGCGAACTTCCTCTTCTACCCCGCCAGCACCGTTCGCTACAGGATTGGCGGCACCACCATCAAGCCATCCTTCTCAGGCGGGCAGACCGGCTGGTCTCACCTGATCGCCCTGAGAGTCGATGGCGCCCGCTGGATCGACGGCGACCGCCGAGCGCGGTACGTCCTGCTCGACGGCCTGATGCGTCACATCCCCAGCCAGACTGCGCACGAAAACCTGTTCTCGGAATGGGTGGACGAGTACTGGGGGAACGTTGACGCGCGCTTTGGGAACACGATGCCCCCGGCGGGCAAACCGCTCGGCACCACGCCGAGCGCGACCAACCCCTACGGCCTGGCGTACCTCGCCAAGTGCCCCGCGCTGCCCAATGTCTATATCGTCGTGGATGGCACGAAGCGCTGGATCACCAGCGGCGAGGTCTTCGCCCGCTTCGGTTTCAACCATTCCAAAGTGTGGCCCGTCGCCAACGAGCTCATCGCGGCGCTGCCGAATGGCCCGGACATCAGGTAGCCAGGTCGCCAATCAGGTTGATTCATTCGGAACCTTGATTTCGTTTTTAAAATTCCACCCCGACAACATCGAAACCCCTTCTTTTATCCGCCCTGTGGCCGGACAGCGCTCCCAACATATGGAGCTTTTATGAGACATCGAGGGACAGCGTCTTTTATCTTTCCTACGCGTACCGGTTTATTAGACGGCGGGGCTCATTCCCAGGCCACGGCTCGTTTGTACTTCCTATGCGTTTGCCAGAATTGATTTAAATAATCAGTATCAATGTTGTTGTTTATAATTATAATCAACAGATATGACTGCGGATTTTAATCGCCTTCTGAACCTTCAGGCGCTGGTGGATAAGAAGTCCTTCTTCCTGCTCGGGCCGCGTGCGACAGGAAAGAGTTTTGTGATCCGGCAGCAGTTGGGCAACCATGCGATCCAGATCGACCTCCTTCGTTCCGATGTCTTTCTGCGTTTATCTGCAGATCCAAGCCTGCTGGAGGCAATCATCGACGGCGGGCGTTCCAAG
>CAMAWS010000131.1 GCA_945861845.1 Candidatus Sulfopaludibacter sp. SbA3
ATCACTTGGGGCGGCGATACGGTGATGGATCTTTCGACCGGCCGGAACATCCACGAGACACGAGAGTGGATCATGCGCAATTCTCCTGTGCCGATCGGCACGGTCCCGATTTACCAGGCGCTTGAAAAGGTGGGTGGAAAGCCAGAAGAACTGACCTGGGAGCTGTACCGCGACACACTCATCGAGCAGGCAGAACAGGGAGTCGACTACTTCACGATTCACGCAGGCGTTCTTCTTCGATACATTCCCTGGACCGCCAAGCGGCTTACCGGTATCGTCAGCCGCGGCGGAGCAATCCTTGCGAAGTGGTGCCTCGCTCATCACAAGGAGAATTTTCTCTACACCCACTTTGAAGAGATCTGCGAAATCATGCGGGCCTACGACGTCTCGTTCAGCCTTGGCGACGGCCTGCGTCCCGGCTCCATTGCCGACGCCAACGACGAAGCCCAGCTTGGCGAGCTTCGAACGCTCGGTGAGTTGACGCAGATCGCATGGAAGCACGACTGCCAGGTCATGATCGAAGGTCCGGGGCACGTGCCCATGCACCTCATCAAGGAGAACATGGACCTGCAGTTGAAGCTCACCGGCGAAGCGCCCTTCTACACGCTCGGTCCGCTTACCACCGACATTGCGCCAGGCTACGATCACATCACAAGCGCGATTGGAGCGGCCATGATCGGCTGGTTCGGCACGGCCATGCTCTGCTACGTGACGCCGAAGGAACACCTCGGCTTGCCGACCCAGAAAGATGTCAAAGACGGGGTCATCGCCTACAAGATCGCCGCGCACGCAGCCGATCTCGCAAAAGGCCACCCTGGAGCGCAGGAGCGCGACAACGCTCTAAGCAAGGCGCGATTTGAATTCCGATGGGACGACCAGTTCAATCTCAGCCTCGATCCCACCACTGCGAAGGATTTCCACGACGAGACACTTCCGCAGGACGGGGCCAAGCTCGCGCATTTCTGCAGCATGTGCGGCCCGCAGTTCTGTTCCATGAAGATCACCCAGGATGTTCGCGACTACGCGGCCAGCCTTGGAGTGGATGAGAAGACGGCCCTCGACAAGGGACTGGAGCAGAAGAGCGAGGAGTTCAAGCAGGCAGGCGCCGAGATCTACCTGAAACAGTAAGAATCACCTGTTCTGGATGGACGACGACGGGGGCACGGAGTGCGTGAGCCAGACGTTGCCTCCGATTACGGAGCCACGGCCGATTGTTGTATCTCCTCCCAGGATCGTGGCTCCCGCGTAGATTACGACATCGTCTTCGATTGTCGGATGCCGCTTCTTTCCACGGACCATGCGGCCCTCTTCATCCATTGCGAAGCTCAACGCGCCGAGAGTCACGCCTTGGTACAGCTTTACCCGGTTTCCAATATGCGTGGTTTCCCCGATGACAACGCCCGTGCCGTGATCGATGAAGAATGCGCTGCCGATCGTGGCTCCAGGGTGTATGTCGATGCCTGTCACCGAATGCGCGTGCTCGGTCATGATGCGCGGCAATAGCGGGACGTTCTGAAGGTGCAATTCGTGCGCAATGCGGTAAATCGTTATCGCGAATGTCGCCGGGTAAGAAAAGATCACCTCGTCGATACTCTGTGCCGCGGGATCGCCGTCGTATCCTGCCTGGACGTCTTCCGCCAGCCTCACCCGAAGTTCGGGTAGTTTGCGCAGCAGTTCCACCGCTTGTTCTTCCGCGATTTGATGGCAATGTTCGCATCTGTCCGTCGCGATGTCGCATTGCTGGCGAACGCTGCGATAGATTTCCAGGGTCATTCGGGCATAGATCGAGTCGATCAGGTCCCCGATGTGATACTCGATGTTCGAGCTGTCGACATCCTTGCGGCCGAAGTATCCCGGATAAATGACTTCCAGCAGGTTGTCCAGGACTTGAATGACTGAGGCTTTGTCGGGAAGCGGCGTGGGCGCCAGGTGTTCAAGTTTGGTCTTGACGTTGCCGAGCGTTTGGAGCACGTCTCGGGAAATGTTGCGGATCTGATCGCGCTTTTTCATCGGCCGCCTAAGCCTGCCAGCTCTCCAGTTGCTTCTGTATATCGGCCATGAATTGATCGGCAGTGGCGCCGTCGATTACGCGGTGATCGAAAGAGAGCGAGAGAATGATCATCGAACGAATCGCGATGGCGTCGTCAATCACAACGGCGCGTTTCTTGATTCCCCCCATGGACATGATCGCCACCTGGGGTTGGTTAATGATCGGTGTTCCGGTGAGGCCGCCGTATTGGCCGGGATTTGTAATTGTGAATGTGCCGTCCTTCACATCGTCGGGAGTGAGCTTTTTGTTGCGGGCGCGTTCTCCAAGATCGTTGATCGCTCGCGCCATTCCAAGCAGGTTCTTCTCTCCGGCACTCTTCACCACCGGTACGATGAGACCCCCCTCGATGTTGACGGCAATTCCGATGTTGATCGCGAGTTTGTAGACGATCGTGTCGCCATCGAGGGATGAATTCACGATTGGAAATCGCTTCAGCGCGCTCGCGGCCGCCTGAACGAAGAACGGCGTGACAGTCAGCTTCACGCCTGCCCGCTCGAAGTCCGGCTTTGATTTCTCTCTCGCCTGCAAAATCCTGGAGCAATCCACCTCGAAGAAAGTCGTCACGTGGGCTGACGTTCTTCGGCTATGGACCATGTGTTCCGCGATGGACTTCCGCATGGCCGTCATCGGAACGCGTTCGCCGTCGCCCGTTAAAGCTGAAGACTGAAGCGCCGTCGCGGCAGGTTTGGTGGGCGGAGCTGGAGCAGCGGGTGGAGTGAGCCCTGTCTTTGTTACGGATCCGCCCTGCTCGATGTAGCTCAGAATATCGCGTTTTGTGATTCTCCCGCTGATGCCGGTGCCTTTCCCGGCCAGTGCGGCAAGGGCGACCTCGTGTTCCTTCGCGATTCTTCGCACCAACGGCGATGAGCGTACCTCCGGAGAACGGTCTTCCCTGGTCTTTACCGGCTTCTCGGTGCTTTCCGCTCTCGATTGAGGCGCAGGAGCGGCCCCTTCCAAAGTCCCCGATGCAGGCAAGTCATCGCCAATAACAGCCACGACGGTATTGATTTGCACGGTCTGGCCTTCATTGACGAGGACATCCTGAAGTACGCCGGATGCGGGCGACGGAATTTCGGAATCCACCTTGTCGGTAGAGATCTCAAAGAGCGGCTCATCGCGCTTGATGCGATCGCCCTTCTTCTTGAGCCACTTTGTAAGGGTTCCTTCGAAGATGCTTTCCCCCATCTGGGGCATGATTACTTTGATTTCGGCCATATTTTAGTATGCGTAAAGTTCACGCGCCACGCGAACAACGTCGGACGCTTTTGGAAGGAAGAATTCCTCTAATGGAGGACTGTAGGGAACCGGCGTGTCGGGAGCTGTGATTCGGCGGATAGGCCCATCGAGATACTCAAAAGCCTCTTCGGAAATGACTGAGGCCAGTTCGCCGGCAAACCCGCCGATTCGCGTGTCTTCGTGCAGCAGAATTACCTTGTTCGTTTTCTTCACTGAATCCAGGACTGCTTCGCGATCAAAGGGAAGCAAGGACCGAAGATCCATCACCTCCAGATCGATTCCTTCTTTCTCGAGTTCCTTGGCAGCTTCGAGGGCCGTGTAGACCATCGCTCCGTAGGTAATCACCGAAATGTCGGTGCCATGCCGGCGAATCGCGGCCTTGCCGATCGGCACGATGAAATCATCGGACGGAAGCTCCTCCTTGATCCGGCGATAAAGATACTTGTGCTCGAAATAGATTACCGGATCGGGATCCCGGATCGCCGCCTTAATCAATCCCTTGGCGTCATACGCCGTAGAGGGACAGACAACCTTCAGGCCCGGTGTATGAACGAAATACATTTCAGGGTTCTGCGAGTGGAAAGGTCCGCCATGCACTCCACCGCCGCTGGGTGCTCGAATGACAATCGGGACTCCCGCGCCCCATCGATACCGGGACTTGGCCGCGAAATTGGTGATCTGGTCAAATGCGCATGCAATGAAATCCGCGAACTGCATTTCAGCGATGGGCCGCATGCCCATCAGCGCCGCGCCGATGGCCGCGCCGACAATGGCGGATTCTGAGATTGGCGTATCGATAATCCGCCATTCGCCGAATCGCTCGAGCATTCCGGCTGTCACTTTGAACGCGCCGCCGTATATGCCGACATCCTCGCCAAGGACGAACACCCGTTCGTCCTTTTCCATTTCTTCCCAGATTCCCTGGCGGATGGCTTCAACGTACGTGGTGAGCGCCATTATCCCTCGTGGTAAACATCCTTCAGGGTGTCTTCCGGATCCGGAAACGGATCCTTCTCGGCAATCTGAATGGCTTCGTCGATTTCCCGGTTGATCCGTTTGTCGATCTCTTCGATACCGCCCTGGGTAATCATGCCGCGTTCGCTGAGGTAACGCTCGAATCGCTTGATCGGATCGCGCTCTTCCCAAAGTTCGAAGAGCTCATGAGGCACATATCCCGCGTCGTCGTGTGCGGAATGGCCGGTCATTCGGAAGGTCTTGCACTCGATCAGTGTAGGCCCGTGACCGATGCGCGTCCGTTCGATGGCCCGGGCCACGGCATCCCAGACCGCCAGCACATCGTTGCCGTCAACGATCTCTCCGGGTATGCCGTATGCTTCGGCCCTGTCGGCCACATTCGCCACGGCCATCTGCCGCTCGAGCGGAGTGGAGTACGCATACTGGTTGTTGTTGCAGATGAACACAACGGGCACTTTTAAAACGGCTGCCATGTTCACGCCTTCGTGAAAATCGCCCCGGCTTGTGGCGCCGTCGCCAAAAAAGCAGAGGGCCACGCGGTCCTGGCTGCGCATCTTGAACGACAAGGCGATTCCCGTCGCGACGGGTATGTTGTCGGCAAGCATGCTGATGAACGGAACCAGGTTCAGGTTCAGGTCACCCATATGCATGTTCCCGTCTTTACCGCGGGTCGCGCCGGTCTTCCTCGCCATGTATTGCGCGAAGATCGTGCGCAGTGACATGCCGCGAATCAGAAACGCCCCCATGTCGCGATGAGAAGGGCAGACCACATCCTCGTGTCGAAGATCGATGCAGGCGCCCACCGCGATAGCTTCCTGGCCCCGGCCCACATAAACGCCGCCCACGATCTTGCCCTGCCGGTAGAGTTTTCGCTCAATGCGAAACTCCAGTTCACGCGTCAGCTTCATGAAATAAAGCATGCTGTGAAGGGTCTTTTCAGGTGGTGGAGTGGTGAGTTGAATGGTGCCGCCGGAGAGCGCTTGCGGATTCACAGCTTTCAAATTCATCGGTATTTGTTTGAGTTACCTAAAAATCGACGATACTCCAAAAGTATACCCATTTCAAGGCAAGGAAAGTCGTCAGCGAAAGGTCAGAGCGGGGCAGGAACGAAGACGAATTCGAATTCGCCTTCACGAGATCCTCTATCTAGCCGAGCAGGGTTCGGCAGTCCACGGTGAGTTGTCGGCAACCTTCTTGAAATGCGAACTGATAACCCACGGTTCGGAGTAGTGCTGCGGATCGCGCAGCTCAGAGATGACTGTAAGCCACTGGCCACCATCGGGAGTGGCCATGCGATGGAAGTATTCCGTCAGGTTCGCGTTTGCGCCGTAGGCAACGCCGTTCTTGCGTGCGTATCCAGACCGCATGCGGGTTGTAACAACTTTCAGGTCCCCCATGCGTGGGCCGCCCCGCCCGGTGAGAGCATATTCCCATTCGGCGGCGGACTGACCCTGCCATGCCGGCTCGCCTGCTGCCGGTTGCGTTGCGCCGAAGCGGAAAAGGCGGGTTTGGTTTCCGGCCTCTAATTCCACTTTGAGTGTCGTGTCGTCCTGCCAGCTTATACGCAGCTGTCCAGGGAGCCGGATGCCTCCAACCGCGCCATAACCCTTGCACTGCTCGCCGGCCGCTTCATCTTTCGAAGGATCCCATTCATTTGCCACGCGGCGTCCCTCCGCGTTGAGGGGCACGCTTATAAGGTCTCCCTTACGCGGCGTAACCATGCGGTACTTCCAGTCCTCGGTCACCACCGATACCCAGGTACCGGTGAGATCGACGGCAGCCGCCGCTCTGGGTGGTGGCGCCTGTCCGCCCCCCCGCTGAGCAAAAGCGGCAGTGGGAACAGCGGCAAGAAACACCGCCAGGGTGGCAATTAGCCACACCCGGCGCTCAACTCCGTAATTCATTCTCTCCTCCAGCAGGCTCTGCGAATGAGAACTGAAAATTGATTGATGAATAATGATTAATGCGCTCTGGAAATTACAGCTCGTATTCACCAAGCACATTAACCATTACCCAATAATCAATTTTCAGTTCTCGTCCGCCGGTGAGTGCGATGACCCAGCGGCCTTAGTCGACAACCTCGCCAGGGCGGTCGCCCCAGCCCAATCCATCCGAAGTGCGCTTGAAGGCGACCATTCGGAGCCTGGGTTCGCCAGGGGTGCGGGAAGGATTTCCTCGAATGATCACGGGGTCGCCAACCTTAAGAGTTGTTCGCGTCATGCCCTGTCCAGCCAATTGGCCGCCGCCGGCCCACTCGACTGCCCATCGCTGCACCTTGCCGCTTTCGTCAGTGGCTTCGACGTGAACGAAGGAATGAGGATTGCGGAACAGGAACTGAACCAGCTTTCCTTCAATCTTGATTTCCTTCTTCAATTCGTAGGTCCCGCCGAACGAGTGGTGGGCGTATGCAGTCATACCAAAGAGCACCGAACCGGCAAGAATCAAGACAAACAGTTTCATCTTCATAACGCTCCTCCAGAAAGAGAGATTGCTATCATAAGACCTATTTCTTTTCGCTGAGGCTTCGATACACCGCCTCGATAAACGTATCGGGCGAACCATATCGTCCATCGAAGTCCAGGGTAGGCCTCGCCGCCTTTACCTGCTGCAGGGTCATGCCGCTCTTGATGTTGTCCTGAATACGGTCGCGAATCTTTACCACCATGTTCCGGTAGTTAGCCACATCGCCATAGTCGGAGAGCCGTCCATGACCGGGAATGATATACGTGCCACCCTGCGCCCGGAATTGTGGGATGGCAATGTCGAGGATCTTATTCAGTCCATCGATAATGCCTTGGATGCTGCCGCCACTATCCAGGTCTATCGGAGGGTACCCTGACGTCGAAAAAATGTCGCCCGCACTGATCACATCGGAGTAACGGAAGTAGACGATCGTGTCACCGTCCGTGTGGGCGGCAGGCGCATGAATCAATTCGATGCCCTCGCCATTGAAAAACCCGTTCATCTTGTATTTGGGGGTGTAGTACGTGCCAGTGGGCCACCCACGTTCGTCCGTCATTTTTTCGGTCATCCGATTGAGCACGGTTTCATGTGCCCACATTTCGGCGCCCTCTCCGGAACCGCCGACCCCCCTTGAAACGTTTCCACCTGTCAACGTCCTGCCTGCAGCGGAAATCTTCACGTTTCCGCCGGTGTGATCCGCATCAAAGCTGGTATTGATGATGTATCGAATCGACACGGGAGGATTCGGGGAACTGATGAGTTGGTTGATAGCGGGGCTCGACCATCCCCATTGAGTGTAGGACCCTGAGCCGGGTCCGGCGGCGCAACCGACGCCTACGCAGGGACGGGGAGGATATGCCGTGGATGTAAGCGCCGCAGCCAGTGTCCGCGCCGTTGCCAGGACTTTGTCGGTCATTTCTTCGCGGCCTGTATCCACGAACAATGCGCCATCTATTCCAACAGACAGGGCGATGTTGCTGCCAGCGCCTATCAGCATGTAGATATTGCCCTGCACGGGAAGAACGTGAATTTCACCATCGGCACGATTTTGATTCTGCTGACCGGCCGAAACCGTTGCGGCAAGCATGACAGCCAATCCCAAAGCGATCGAAATGCTGAATACTCTTGTTGTCATTTACTACTCCGGCCGTATTTCAATTGGACGGTTTCAGGTTCTTCATTTTCCCGCGGTATGCCGGATACAGCGTTTCCGCGCCACC